>NZ_JAMPKA010000023.1:0-105142 GCF_039961855.1 Trichocoleus sp. Lan
AAATGGTTGATACTTTGCTTGCTACTGCACTTGATTTAGTCAATCCAAAACACCTACGCAACTGGTTCACAAACTGCTGCTACTGTACTTCATGAACTTGCAATCTGCTGTATTGGAGAGCTTCATCCTTGCTTTTCGGCAAGTTTTCAATATGCACCTCTTTGACCGTAGTGCGCGTTGCCTGAAGCAGCCGGACATCCTTTTGGCTAAGGGCTAGGATGTAGAACCGTCCATCGTTGTTGACGATAGGCAACAGCGGCTTAATATGAAAGCGATCGCTAACGATTACCAATTCTTCAACATCAACGGGAAGCTGGTAGTAACGAAAGACTTCGGGAGAGATAAAAATTGCCACCCCCTCGCCTTGGTTTTCTTCCCAAAACTCAAGGCTATCAATCGCATTCGCTTGCTCAAGCCATGTCATCGCCTCATTGTGGTCAATCCCCATTTCCTCCAAGCGTTGCTCAGCCTCACGCATGAGATTCTTGAAGCGAATCGGATTTTGTCGAATCTCTGGCCCTGCCTTTTCCATCGGCATATAAATCGAGATACAGGGACTAGCGGAATTTTCTATCAAACTTTTTAATTCATCAGTAGACAATAACGGCATCTGATTGGACTCCTTTCAAAAATATTCAGAAAGGACGACAAAAATTGGCAATCTCTAAAGAAAGATATGGCGGAAAAGGCCATACAGGAAATCCGCCCTTCTAGGGAAATAATTATGGTTGCGGCTGCGGGAAATTCTTAAATGCAAAACCTAACCTAAATTCATTTCAGACTAAGACAGGTGCGATGCCATCTTTCTTTTGATAGGAACTTTGGCTCACACCTGACCAAAATCCCAGCAAAATCCCAGCAAGTCTTTATCTGTCAAAAAGATTCAGGGAGAATAATAAGATTGAGGGTTTCCCTGTTCCATTCCACCGCAATCGGCATTTTTATGATTGATAGCGATCGCATTCACCAGCGGGAAGTCATTGGACTGCTACCAGCAGGAGGGCAAGCAACGCGAATCGCCCCCTTACCGATGAGCAAAGAGCTGTACCCGATTGGATTTCGTCCGGTAGATAGCGGCAGCGGCACCTTACGCCCCAAAGTCGTGAGTCATTACTTACTAGAGAAAATGCGGTTGGCAGGGATTAAGAAGGCATACACCGTACTGCGTCCGGGAAAATGGGATATTCCGGCTTATTTTGGGGACGGCACCCTGCTAGACATGAACCTCGGCTATCTGATGCTGGGGTTGCCTTATGGCGTTCCTTATACCTTGGATCAAGCCTATCCCTTCGTGCAAGACGCAGTGGTAGCACTGGGCTTTCCCGACATCCTTTTTCAGCCTGAAGACGCCTTTGTGCGGTTGCTGGCACGGCTTGCGGCTGGTAATGCCGATGCGGTTTTGGGATTATTTCCGAACGATCAACCTCATAAAGCCGGGATGGTTGATTTTGATGCCGAAGGACGAGTCCACTTCGTGGTCGAAAAACCACCGATTAGCGATTTAAAGTATATGTGGGCGATCGCGGTTTGGACGCCAGCTTTTACCCAGTTTATGCACGAGTATCTCGCTGCAATCCAAGCTGGGCAAGTGCCACAGGCGAAAGAGTTACCGATTAGCGATGTGGTTCAGGCGGCGATTGACAGCGGCTTGCGGGTGGAAGCCGAAACGTTTCCGGATGGAACCTACCTGGATATCGGCACCCCTGCGGATCTTGTGAAAGCAGTTCGTCAATTTGCGGCTGATGAGATTGATATCCAAATTGATTGATTCTCTCTCGGCTTAGCTTGAAAGAAGCAAAGGCTTAAGCAGTCGGGGAATCTGTATGATTGTGATTGGATGGCGGCTGGATACCTTTTAACCGCCTTCGCAAAATTATCCCCAAAGTCACCTGCTTCATCAGCCAGTACAAGCCAGAAATGATGACAAAGGTGACAACCATAACCACCACAGGCCATTTGCCCACTAAGTCATCCAGTACGCTAGTAAATACGGCATCCGGTTGAGTAACAAAATCCCAACTGTTGAAGCGTAGGAATCGCCCTAAATAAATGCCAATGGCGCTAAGACCATGCAAAGTTAGCTCCATCCAAAGAATGTATTTACTACGTTCGTGGCGATGTAAATAGTAACCTAGATTAATTAAAGATATAACGTAAGCTTCAAAGCCAGCCAGGATAACTAACAAATACTGGGGGATGAGAACTAGCGTAATCATCCACACCGAGTAGTTGGCGCGAATATCATGAATCAAGTGAATGATATCTGTCAACAAATAGGGCGCATTCGGCAAAAACGCGATAAAAACTAAGACTCCCGCCCACCAGATCGGCGAGCGCTTTTGCCTGCTGCGAAATAGCCAAATACTCAAAAGCAGAGGTACAAACGCCAAAAACAGATTCCACGTCATCCAGTCCAGATTGCGGGACAAAACCCGCAATATATTGGAAGTCCAGCGAACCAGCTCAAATTTCATACGCGCTGTCTCATTGTTGAATCAGCAGTTTTAGTTCACATTGAAGCTACCAGTATAACTACTGATTCCGGGATGACTACTCTGCCGCAGGGGGATGACGATCTGGAATGTTGCCCCTAATCCTGGCTGCGATAGACAGATGAGTTGTCCTTGATGATTTTCTACCACAATTTGATAGCAAGTCGATAAACCTAAGCCGGTGCCTTTGCCGACTTGTTTGGTGGTAAAAAATGGTTCAAAAATATGGTTTTTGACTTCCGGAGTCATGCCGATGCCATTGTCGGAAATTTCAATCTGCACCTGAGTGGGTGACAAAATTTGGGTGGTGAGGGCGATCGCAAACGGCTGAGGTGAAAATCCTGAAAGGGTAATTTCATCCTTGGCCTTTTCTTCCTCTTTCATTCTTTCTTCTAAGGCATCAATGGCATTACTAAGCAGGTTGAGAAACACCTGATTGAGTTGTTTCGGATAGCACTCCACGAGGGGTAAGTCACCGTAATTTTTAACCACTTCGATGACTGGATGTCCCGGACGCGCTTTCAGGCGACGCTGTAAAATCAGCAACGTACTATCGATGCCTTCATGAATATCCACCGGCTTCATATCGGCTTCATCCAGACGGGAGAAGCTGCGTAAGGATATCACAATCTGACGGATACGTTCTGCACCCGTTTTCATGGACTCTAGAAGATTCGGTAAATCCTCAATCACAAAGTCCAGTTCAACCGTTTCGCTATACGCTTGAATCGCCGGGGGTGGGGTGGGATAATTTTGCTGGTAAAGGTTCAGGATGTCGAGGAGGTCTTGAATATAAGCAGTAATATGGCTAATATTGCCAGTGATAAAGTTAATGGGGTTATTAATTTCATGAGCAATTCCTGCTACTAATTGCCCCAAACTCGACATTTTTTCAGCTTGAATTAATTGCTGTTGGGCTTGTTTGAGCGAGGTGAGCGATCGCGCGAGTTCATTATTCTTTTCTTCTAACTCCAGAGTTCTTTCGGTTACTTTCCGATCGAGATTGTGGGCAAGTTCGAGTAATTGAGCTTCCGATTGCAGCAGTGCTTGCTCGATTCTTTTTTGTTCTGTAACGTCTTGAATCGTGCCGATGAGTCGAGCGGCTTTCCCTCCTTGCTCCTGAATAATTTTGCCAGTGCCGTGGACAATGCGCTCAGAACGATCGGATAAAACAACTCTAAAGTCAGTGCTGAAGGCTTGCTTGAAATACGATGCGGCGTCTATCAATTCTCTGACCCGTTCTCGGTCATCTGGGTGAACGGATGTCAGCAATCGTTCCATACTTGGCTCAAATTCTGCTGGTGAAAAACCCAAGATGCGATAAAGTTCATCCGACCATCGCAGTTGCTGTTTAACCAAGTCTAAATCCCAGTTACCGAGATGGGCGATCCGTTGGGCGTTGGCGAGACTGGCTTCGCTAGCGCGTAGTGACGCTTCAGCTGAGGCGCGTTCCGCAACCGCCGCCCCCAAAACCAAAGCAGTGACTGCGATAACGCCCATGAAGGCTTGTAAAAATTGCAAAGCTTGGTCGGTATTAATGGCAACTGCCGCAAACGGCCCATCCCCCAAGGCGGTGCCCCAGATAGCAATGCAGGAGACAAGTAGAGTTGCCAGTACAGCGCCTTGCTGATTAAATCGGAGGGCTGCCCAAGCGACCAAAGGGAAGGGCAAGTAGGCAAGGGGATAGTGAGCGATCGCTGTAGCAGTTTTGGCGAAGAAAACTGACTGGGTGACGGTTGCAAGCAAAGTCAGCAAAAGCATCGCCTCGATGATTCGCTCTCGTCTTGTGTCTAAGCGAGGAAGGACACTCCAAGTCAAGATCGCCGGGACTAACACTAAAACTGCCATGCCATCCCCTAACCACCACGTCCACCACGTCGTCGCATAGTCGCTCCAAGGGATAAGATTTGCCCAGCAAAGAGTCGTCAAACCCAGAGTGGAAGCGACTAGAGTAGACAGCATCACAGACAAGCCGAGAAAACCGAAAACATCTCGCAGGCGATCCAGAGAGGGGCGCAAACGAATCGAACGAAGCAACGTGACCCCGACTAGAGCCTGCAAGGTGGTAGCCAAGCTGCCAGCAATGGCAACAGATAGGGGTACGTGCAGAACTACTTTGGCAAATAAAAATTCACCTAGCACGACTCCAGGCCAAAGCTTTCGCCCCCCGATAAACAGCACGCCTTGAGTAATCCCAGCCGGAGGCCAAACCGGCGTTACGTACTTATTCAACACCGGAAGTGCAAGTGATAGTTTTGCTGCACCAATGTAGATGGCAGTCAGTATGGCGACGCTGGCTAAGTATCGCCAAAGCCGAGTTTGGGACATAATACGGCGGTTTAGGGGTTCAAAATGCGAGATGTTTTCTCCTTGCAACCATAATCCGCTGAGCTAGATGTTGCAAAGGTAAATATAGACAAATTTTTAACTGAAGGGAGAAATCCGATAATTAATCTGATTTCACCTTCGGTTTAGTACAAATTAAGCAATAATCCAGTGCCAATCGATTTAAGCAGCCTGCCCTAACAATCGCCTAGAATCCCTATCAGGGGCTAAATAAAAGGATTAAAAAGTGGAAACTTCTATGCAAGATCGGTTGCAGGCAGCGATCGCTCCTTACCGTACAGCGGTAGATTATCTAGAAATTCGCTTAGAACAAAGTGAGTCTACCTCTATCTCCTTTCGCGGTCATCAGCTGGATGCCGTAGATCGTAACTTTACCCTCGCTGGGGGCATTCGCGCTTGCCACATGGGCGGCTGGAGTTTTGTCACTTTCAATGGTTTAGCTGAGTTGAAAGACCGGATTGAAGAAGCGATTTCTCAAGCACATCTGGTCGGAAAAGAAACGACGATGCTAGCGCCAATGGAACCCATTCAAGATTATGTGGCGGTGGAAATCGGGCGCGATCCACGTGGGGTTTCTCTGGCAGAAAAGCGGCGGTTATTGGAGGGATATAACCAACTGCTGCTAGATTTTGACCCCCGAATTCAAACGACAATGGTGAATTTGCGCGATCGCTTCGGCATCACCTATTTTGCCAATTCTCTCGGCACCTGTATTGCCCAAGAACGCTTGGATGTGTCGGGTCGATTTGGGGCGATCGCTAGGGAAGAAGGTTCTGCCCCCCGCCAAGGCTTTGAATCTGTCCATTCCCGCACAGACTATAACATTCTCGAAGGAATTGAAGACCAGGTACTGGGAGCCGCCAAACGCGCTGTCGGTCAATTGGAAGCCAAATCAGTCAAAGGCGGACAATATACCGTCGTTCTCGACCCATATCTCGCGGGTGTGTTCATTCACGAAGCTTTTGGACATCTTTCGGAAGCTGATTTTGTCTACGAAAACCCCCGGATGCAGGAATTGCTTACTCTAGGCAAACCCTTAGCCATCAAACAACTGAATGTGGTTGATGATGCCACGATGCCCGATTTACCTGGTTCTCTCAAGTATGATGATGAAGGCGTCCCCGCTCAACGCAAATATTTAATTAAAGACGGCATCCTCACCCAGCGCTTGCATAACCGCGAAACTGCTGGCAAGCTACACGAAGCTCCCACCGGCAACGCTAGGGCACTCAACGCCACTTATCCCCCGTTGGTGCGGATGACGAACACTGGCATTGAACCGGGGGAACACTCCTTCGATGACATGATTGGGGATATCGAGGAAGGCGTCTATGCGGTGCGGATGCTTGGCGGACAAACCAACGGCGAGATGTTTACCTTTGCCGCTGCTGAAGGCTATATGATTCGCAATGGCAAGATAGCTGAAAGAGTGACTGATGCCAGTCTGACTGGCAATGTCTTCCAAACGCTCAAAGATATTGAGGCGATTGGGAACGACTCCATCTATATCAATGGCGGGTGCGGGAAAGGCGGACAAATGCCGCTACCCGTGAGTGTGGGGGGTCCCCATCTGCGAATTAAAAATGTCGTGGTGGGCGGTCGCTAGGAGGAACCGGGAAGCTATGAAGAATTCTCGCCCTTTCTCCAATGACCCATTACCGTATAGCAATTCTAAATGATTCGTGAACGCGAGATCCCCGACTTCCCTAAGAAGTCGGGGATCTGAATCGATAGACGCTCTAATCAAAAAGGGGATGCCGCTAGTAAACGGCATCCCCTTTTGTTTTATTTAATTAACGTGCATAGCATGGCATTTGTGGCGGTTTTGCCCCAGTACACTTGCACGGAAACAGCAGACTCCGAAGGCTCGGTATTTGAGACTGAGAGTATCGCTTAATTCAGGTTTAGTGGAAGTAGTTGGCTTCCGCTTCCAACTGGCGAATCAAAGCTTCGTCACCTTTGGCTCTGGCAATTTCTAGACGATGCTGCAAGCTTTTTTGAATATTTTCGCGGTGAGCCGCAGCCGCATTTTTCTGGTTATCTTGGCGTCTTCCGTTCATAATGGACATTTTTTTTAAGCGACTTGAGGTATCTGCTACTTATCTAATATAACCTAAATACCCAAAAAATGGTAGTTTTTGTTACAGAATATTCATAGTTTGTTAGCTAGCGTTAAGGGTTGAGGCTGTGGAACGAATTAGGGTCTGGGAGCGATCGCCCTTGCTGAAGGTAAGCTAGACTCTGAAAACGTTCAAAAAAGACGTTCAAACCATCGCGCGTTCTGGTCGCATCAACAGCATCGCACCCGCGCTTGGCACAAAGAATCCTTCTTAACAAAGATGTATGACAACCGGATCGTTACTCTGACGAGCGATTTTGGCTTAAGTGATGTTTATGTAGGGGTGATGAAAGGCGCGATCGCCCAAATCAACCCGACGCTGACGGTGGTGGATCTCACTCATGAGATTCCCCCTCAGAATCTTACAGCCGCAAGATTTTGTTTAATGAATGCCTACCCTTATTTCCCAAAAGGGACAGTGCATATTGCTGTTGTCGATCCGGGAGTGGGGAGTAGCCGCAGAGCGATCGCAGTTAAACTTGCAGATGGTTTCCTGGTGGGACCCGATAACGGGCTATTTAGTGGCATTCTGAGTAATAATGGGGTTTCTCAGTCCTTACCCGAAATTGCCGCTGTCGAACTCACGAACCCCAACTATTGGCGCGCAACCGAACCCAGTTCAACGTTTCACGGTCGAGATATCTTTGCTCCCGTAGGTGCCCATCTTGCCAGCGGCGTTCCACTAGAACAACTGGGAAACGCTATCGATCCAGCCAGCTTAGTTCAACTGCCCATCCCTGAATGCAACCAGACAGAGGCGGGTATCACGGGTTGCATTCAGTATATCGATCGCTTTGGCAACTTAATTACGAATATTCCAGGTACCTTCGTCCAAGGAAAAATCTGGTCTGTGGTTGTGGGATTTAGGCTACCCAGTTGCCAGACTTACAGCGACAGTCCAACCGGAGAAGCGATCGCTTTAATTGGCAGTCACGGTTGGGTCGAAATTGCCGTCAACGGAGGCAATGCTCAGTCGCAACTGCAACTAGACTGGGGAGATGAGGTGCTTCTTCATCTGGATTAATTCAATTCCTAATCGGGATTTATACATCCGCATCGCTGATATTGTATAGCAATTTTCGGATAGGTTTTATGACTCAGTTAAAGGCGTCAGATTCGGCAGTTTATCAAGGTCAGTTTGGAGAATTTACGATAACCGAGAGCGATCGCACTGGAGTGATCGTTTACCGTAGCGGCTTAATGGTAGCGGCTTTAAGCTTTGCTTTAGGTAGCTTTCTGGTGCTAAAGACAAACATGGGATTGTCACTCCTCACCCCGCTGTACGCTTGTTTTTGTTTGGCATTGGGCGTCAGTTTATTTACCATCCATATTTACCTAGAACCGCTACACCGACTCCTTCAAGCTTTTTGGGCAATTGGTGTTTTATCAGCGACAGTGCTGGCGCTGCAAAGTAGCGAACCTCTTGCCCTATATATCTACAATCACCCAATAACCCTTTTTGGAGTTGGCTTCACCTTTGCGGCATTAACGGGGATTTACTTCAAAGAAGCCTTTTGCTTCAACCGTCTGGAAACTAAAGTTCTCACGCCTTTGCTGCCAATGTTGCTGTTGGGACACCTGACGGGTGTATTGCCAGTGTCAGTAGAACGGGGATTATTGGCAGTTTGGGCAATTCTATTTGTCATCTTTGCCTTGCGTAAGGTTGTCCAAGAAATTCCACCGGATATTGGTGATAAGTCGGTATTTGTCTATCTCAAACAACAGCATTCGGCGAAGGCTTGAGGAAAGCGATTAAACGCCCTATATCTTATGGAAGAACGTGCCTTCTGGCTAGCATGGTCGCAAATCCCTGGAATTGGCCCTATTTTGCTCAGGCGCTTGCACCAGCATTTTGGCACGCTCAGTGAAGCCTGGAAAGCCAATCCAGCCGCCTTGAGGGAGGTGGAGGGGTTTGGGCGTCAAACGGTTGAGGGGGTGATAGAGAAGCGATCGCGCCTGCATCCCCAACAATTTTTAGAAGAACACTTGGTAAAAAATCCCTGTTTCTGGACGCCAGCAGATGCTGATTATCCCCGCTTACTTCTAGAGACGCCTACCCCACCGCCAGTGCTGTATTATCGCGGCAAAGTGCAACTCAAAGAAAATCATGGCATTACGCCAACGATTGGCATTGTCGGTACTCGTCAACCCTCTGAATATGGCAGACGCTGGACTGGCAAAATTACCGCTGCTTTGACGAAAAGCGGCTTCACGATTGTTTCCGGCATGGCAGATGGCATTGATACAGAAGCGCATCGCGTCTGTATAGAAGCTGGGGGACGGACGCTGGCAGTTTTTGGTACTGGCGTGGATGTCGTCTATCCTTGGCGCAATAAGTCCCTATACGAACAGATATGCGATCGCGGGTTAGCGCTGAGTGAGTATCCTGCTGGCACCCAACCGAAGCGCGAACACTTTCCCCCTCGCAATCGGATTATCGCCGGGTTGAGTCGTGCGGTGCTGGTAATGGAAGCGCCTACGCGATCCGGTTCATTAATTACTGCTGATTATGCCAATGAATTCTGTCGAGATGTCTATGCTTTGCCTGCAAGGTTGGACGATCGGCAGTCGCTGGGGTGCTTAAAATTAATTAGTAAGGGAGCGACACCTTTTCTGGATGAAAATCATTTATTAGAGATGCTGGGAGCGATTCCAAAACTCGATCCAGTGCAACAGCTAGACTTATTTAATCAGCCTCCCATACCAGACTTAGAACCAGAACTCAAACAAATTTGGCAAGCCATTTCTTCAGAACCGACGGCTTTTGATTTAATTGTGCAGCAAACGGGTAAGCCAGCTAACTCAGTCTCCAGTGCGCTGTTGCAGTTAGAACTTATGGGGTTAGTGTCGCAATTGCCGGGGATGAGGTATCAGCAATCTTAAGCGCGATCGCTACCCTTACCATTCCCAAATCGAATGTCTTAAATTGCTACTGCACTCGCCAAATTTTGATACTAAAGTCCTGACTTCCACTCGCCAGAGTCCGTCCATCGCCGCTGAAAGCGAGGGAAACAACGTTGTTAAAATGCCCCTCAAGGCTGTAGCGTTCCCTGCCAGTATTCGGATTCCACAATTTAATCGTATTGTCCATACCACCACTGGCAAGCGTCTGCATATCTGGGCTGAATCTGACAGCATAAACCGCTTTTAAATGCCCATGCAACGTGCGAATTTCCTGCCCATTATTCAAACTCCATAATTTAACCGTATTATCCCAACTGCCACTCGCTAGCATCTGTCCATCTGGGCTAAAGGCAACCGAATTAACATAGTTGGAATGCCCATGCAACGTGCGAATTTCCTGCCCATTATTCAAATTCCACAATTTAACCGTATTATCCCAACTGCCACTCGCTAGCATCTGTCCATCTGGGCTAAAAGCAATAGAAACAACCCAGTTAGAATGCCCACTTAAATTGTGAATTTCCTGACCTGTTTTTAAATTCCATAATTTAATCGTATTATCTAAACTGCTACTCGCTAAAATCTCTCCATTGGGACTGAATACGACAGAAACAACCTGGCTCGAATGCCCGATTAACGTGCGAACTTTATCTGCTTTTTTAAGGTTCCACAATCTAATCGTGTTGTCCCAACTGCCACTAGCCAGAATTTGTCCATCTGGACTGATGGCAACAGCACCCACTGACTTTGAATGCCCCTTCAAAGTGTAAATTTCCTGGCCCGTGTTCAGATTCCACAATTTAATCGTGTTGTCTAAACTCCCACTAGCCAGCATCTCTCCATTTGGACTGATGGTGACAGAAGCAACCGACTTTGAATGTCCCTTTAAAGTGTTCGCTAAAGCAAATTTTTTTCTAAAAATTGGTTGATTCGGACTTAACGTTAGATTACTAATTGAAAAATTATTTAGATTGGCGTGTTTAAAATAACTATATCCAAATAACAATAATATTAATGTGGTACTACCTGCTAAAACTTGATTTAAAAATTTGTTTCTAACCAGTGTAACCGCTGAAGACGTAATTTTAAAAGGGTTATTACTTCTAGGCGGCGCTACAGATATTTTAGGCGTTAAATTTTGCGGACTCCGCATCAAATCATGAATAACCTCGTCTACCGAATGGTAGCGGCAATCAACATTTTTTTGCAATAGCTTATCTAATATATTAACCAAATTACTACTAATTGAATATTTTATGTATTTCCGCCACTGACAAACCCAATCGTAGCCATAATCAAGAAATAATAAGTGGGGATTGACATTACTTAGCAAATGAAAACAAGTTACACCTAGACTAAATAAATCGCTAGCTGGATAAACTTCACCCCCTTGCATTTGTTCGTAGGAAGTATATCCGAAAGAACCAATTTTTGTACCTCGTTGAGTTGCCTTTATTGCTGTTAACTGCTTAGCTGCACCAAAATCAATCAGTACTAGCTCCCGCTTTCCTCCCCTTGTTAAGCGGCAACGCATAATATTTTCGGGTTTGATATCTCTGTGAATTACATTTTTGTCATGAACGAATTTGAGAACAGGTAAAATATCCAGTAACATCTCTCGAATTTGTTTTTCACTGAAAGCACCTTGTTGTTCCAACTCCTGCAATAAATCCTGCCCATCGATAAACTGCTGCACTAAATATAAATAATTTCCTTCTTCAAAATAGCCATAGAGCGTAGGAATCTGCGGATGATGTCCCATCTCTTGCAGACGCTTTGCCTCTTGTTTAAACAGTTGAATAGACTTGTTGAGTGCCGCAGTTCCCTGCACTTGGGGTCTAAATTGCTTGACAACGCAGGGTTCATTCATCCTATCTATGTCTTCTGCCAGATAAGTTCTACCAAATCCTCCCTCATTGGAAATAAGCTGGATAATGCGATAGTGTCCTCTCAGCAACGGCATGAGTTTTGCCCCGCAACTTCGGCAAAACTTTGTCGTATCAGGATTTAGAGGATTCTGACAATCAGGGTTGAGGCAACAGCTCATAGGTAGAAGATGCAACATCTGGTTGAGTCTATGATAAATGTGCCCCTCAATTTTCTCTGTAGAATTCAAGCATGAAACGCCAATTTTTATTAGCTTTAATGCTTGTGACGGCTACAGTTTTGATGCTTTTTCTTGGGCACGGTGCGATTACGAAACCAGCAAACACGGCGACTATTTCACTGCGATCGCTAGCAGGCACACGAGAAATAGGCATTGGTATGGCGGTGGCGATGCAACCCTGATGTCACGATTCTACCTATCGGGAGGTGGTGGCGCGTGAGTTCAATCCCATCGTGGCAGAGAATAGGATGAAGTTTCAGGCAGTTCATCCAGAACGCGATGTCCTCCAAGGACGACCTTCGGTTCGCTTCGATTTCACAGACGCAGATGACTATGGCTGATCGTAAAGAATTAATCAGCAATTAGCAGCCTAATATGACAACTAACTTTGAATTCGGCACGATTTTTAACCCTGAAGAAGCTAAACAGCTTGGGCAAATATTAACCCAGTGTTTCAATTCACCGCCAGATAGCTGGCAGATGTATTTGAATCGGATTGGTTTGGAGAACTTCCGCGTCATCCGCCAAGGAGGACAGGCGGCTGGGGGCTTAGGCATTCTCAACATGGGCCAGTGGTTCGGATCTTCTCGCGTACCAATCGCCGGAATTGCCGCCGTGGGCATTGCGCCAGAGCATCGAGGCACAGGGGTAGCAGCGGCGCTGATGACTAATATTGTTAAGGAGTGTCACGCCAAGGGAATTCCCCTATCGACGCTCTACGCCTCTACCAGCGCCCTTTATCGGAAAGTGGGTTACGAACAAGCTGGGAACTATTGTCGTTTGACGGTGCCGACAGAGACGATTCTGCTCAAAGATCGCACATTGCCGATGCAGCGCGTGGAAGCGACTCACCACGAATTTCACGAACTCTACCGTCAACGAGCGATCGCTTCCAGTGGCAACTTGGATCGCCACCAAGCCATTTGGCAAGGCATTGTCGAGTCCCCAGAAGACGTGATTTACGCCTACCGGATTGGCTTTGAAGACAAAGCAGAAGGTTACATCATTTTCAGCCAAAAGAGGGGCGACACAAGCTATCACCTTGAAGTCAGAGACATGGTGGCATTAACACCAGCAGCAGCACGTCGTTTGTGGACTTTCTTTGCCGATCACCGTTCTCTCGCAGACAAGGTGATTTGGCAAGGTCAGGCAGGAGACCCGCTTTTGTCTTTACTCACAGAACAAACTTACAAAATTGCCCATTTAGAACGATGGTTGGTGCGAGTCGTTGATGTGCCAAAAGCACTATCAATGCGCGGCTATCCGATTGGGTTAGAAGCCGAATTGCATCTTGAAATTCAAGATAATGTATTGCCCGATAACAATGGAAAATTTGTTTTGGCAGTTTCCGGCGGACGCGGTGAAGTGACAAGAGGCGGACGCGGTGAATTACGGTTAGATGTGCGAGGCTTATCACCTTTATTCACAGGGTTACTGACAGCTCATCAGTTACAAACGATTGGGAAAATTGAAGGGGATGCCGATTCTTTATTGACCGCCATGCTGCTCTTTGCCAGTCCCGAACCGTGGATGCCAGATCATTTTTAGCGGCTCATTAGTTAGCAGCAAGGTAGGCAATGGCTATTATCCTACTAGCTACAATTCACCAATCATTTTTTTGAACCGCTCATGTTGCCGAATTCGATAAAAACTTGATTCATTTTTGGCATAGGTTTTAAATGTATTGGGATCGAGATTAATTGCCTGTTCTAGAGAATCAAGCGCTAAAGAAGCTTTGCCTTGTAGGGCACAGAAGCAAGCTTTGTTATACCAAGCATAAGGGTAGTGAGGATTGATTTCGATGGCTCTGTCACAACAGGCGATCGCTTCTTCGTATCGTTGCAATGCAGCGAGTGCCCCACTCCAGTCCGTCCAGATAGCGGGGTTATCTGGTTTGAGGACAATTGCTTGCTCGTAGGAAGCGATCGCTTCTTTATACCGTTGTAGGCTTCCTAACGCCCAGGCTCGGTGATGCCACGCTTCCCAAAAATCGTGTTTTAGTTTAATCGCTTTGTCATAGGAAGCGATCGCTTCTTCGTACTGTTGTGATTTAAGTAGCTGATTGCCTTTTTCGTAACAAGCGTGATGCGGACTCATCACTCTACGAACTAGCAAAAAAACACCAATCGCTGCTAATAACAAAATGCCGGAATCAGCGTTGAAAGATGCGTATCCCTTCCATACCAATTCTATTGGAACGCCAAGCATTGCCCCAATTGTAAAAGCTGACTTCCAAAAAAGCAGATTTATCGGTTTTACAAATGAGAGCAGAAAGAAGAGGGCAATAATCCCATATTTGCTCAACTTTCTCAGTTTAATCTGAGTTTGAATGGGCAACCACGGCTCGATGATGCCATAGCCATCAAGCGGTGGAATTGGCAGAAAGTTGAACTGAATAACGGAGATTTGTAGAATAATTAGGAATGCTAAAGCTGGGCCAATCCAGTGTTCGCTGAATGGCGTCACCCAACCCAACCAAAAGGGAATCGTGAGCAGTAAAGTCACGATTACACTAGCGATGGGACCCGCTGCGGAGACAGCACTTTTCCACCAACGATTGCGTAATTGGCTTTGATTGATATAAACTGCGGCACCTGGTAACGCAATCCCACCGATGAGCAGAAAGACGACGGGCAGAACCAGACTCAAAGTTGGATCGGTATATTTGAGGGGATTCAGGGTCAAATACCCCTTATCTTTAACTGAGGTATCCCCGCCCCAATAAGCAACTACCGCATGACCAAACTCGTGTATACAAACAGACACGATCCAGCCAAGACAGACGAAAACTGCGACAGGTAACATTGCTGCCCACCCTGAGGAAAAGCGGTTGAAAAGATGTTTTAATCTAACTCAGCCGCGAGGCAAATGGCAAAGTTGCAACGCGATCCGGTTCGGCTTAAATACGCTAGATAAATCAGCATTTGAGAGAAGCTCCCCCAATCCGCTGATAAATTGGGGGCTATGAGAAAAAATCTCCTTTTTCAGGAGCCGAAGGGGGCGCAAATAGGTTGCCTCAAAACGTTAACTTAACTGTATTTGAAGCTTAATCTCCTACGTTGACTGTCGCTATGAGCGACTGGCCAGGAAAGTGTCCAAACTTGGCACATCCACCCAGCAACCCGTCTGATGGGATTCATGGGCTAAATCCATCAACAGCTGGGAATAAACTCCCTCTCGCAGCGATGGCGCGATCGCTTTCCCGGCGTCAATTGCCTGCACCCAGTTGTCTACAACTCGGATAAAGGGTGCCAGACGCCCATCCGTATAGGTTTGGGGAAACGCCAGCAGATTCGGAATTTCCACCTCAGCGAGGGATTTACCCGCAGGTGCCGCCCAGAGGCGAAAACCATGTACGTAATCTTTCTGATTTTCACTGCCCAAGACTAACGTACCGCGATCGCCATAAACTTCGATCCCGTGTGTCCGGGATGCATAGACAACCGAACTGATACACAGTTGGCAAGGCGTCCCATCCGCCAGTTCCAGCATCAGCATACACGTATCATCCGCATCCACCGGCTTCATTTCACCCGTGTTCGAGTCTGGACGAACAGAAATTCCCGTAATCAGCTGGGCACACAGTCGCCGCACAGGTGCAAACAACCAGCTAATGTAATCAAAAGCGTGAGAACCGACGGCTCCCAATGCTCCTCCTCCCTGGTCTTTCCGAGAATACCAGTTCCACGGGCGCGTGGCATCGGCACGACTCGACACCAGCCAATCAATCTTGATCAGGCGCTGTTGCCCCACATACCCTTCTGCTAAAAGTTCCGCAAATCGCTGCCATGCGGGGACAAAGCGAAATTCAAAATCGAGGGTAGCGATCGCGCCCTTTTCTCTCGCCCACTGATACAACTGACGTGCCTCAGTCGCTGACAGGGCTGTGGGTTTTTCTAATAATAGATGCTTCCCAGCTTGCAACACCGTCTTCGCCATTTCATAGTGCAAAAAGGGCGGCGTTGAAATACTGACAGCGGCGACATCTGGCAAAGCGACGATTTTTTCTAGGGTGTCGCAAGCATGGGGGATATTCTGGGCAGAAGCGATCGCTCTCGCTTTATCCAAATCCCGGTTGTAAACGGCAACCACCTGAGTACGCGGATGTGCCTTGAATCCTGGGATGTGGATTTTCTGACCAAATCCAGTCCCTACCACTGCCACGCCAATCGGATTCGATGCTTGGGCTGAATTGCTGAATGTCATGCAGGGTTTTCCGAGCTAAACTTTTCCACCCATTCAATCACTTGATAGCCGAGACGGGTGCCATCAAGTCGATCAATTTCCCGGATGCCAGTAGGACTGGTGACATTCACTTCCGTGAGGTAGCCGCCAATCACATCAATCCCAACAAAAATTAAACCATCCCGTTGCAGTGTAGGAGCCAGTTGGGCGCAGATTTCGCGCTCTCGTTGGGTAATTTCCGTCTGAGCGACTCTACCCCCGACTGCCATATTGCCGCGAAATTCCTTCCCTGTAGGAATGCGATTCACGGCTCCAATCGGTTCGCCATTGAGCAAAATAATTCGCTTGTCTCCTTCTTTAGCGGCGGGTAAGTAGGTTTGCACCATCACTGGAACTCGTGCCTGAAGGGTACTCAGTTCTATCAGGGAATTAAAGTTGCGATCGCTCGGATCTAAAAATAAAATCCCTTCCCCTGCCTTATTTCCTAACGGCTTCAGGATTGCTGCCCCTTTGGCCTCCAAAAACTGCCGGATCACCTGCTTATCCGCACTGACAATCGTTTCCGGAATCGCCTCCTTAAACTGGAGTGCGTACATCTTCTCATTTGCCGCCCGCAACCCATTGGGGGCGTTGATGACCAAGGTTTTCGTTGGATCGATATAGTCCAGAATGTATGTGGCGTAGAGGTAAGGAACGGTCACTGGCGGATCTGTTCGCATGAAAACCGCGTCCATTACTTCCAGTGGTTGTAAAACGCGATCGCCGACAGAAAACCATCGCGACTCCGCCACCCAGCGTCCTTCCACCAACTGCACCGGCGTTAGTTGCACCGGCTCCAGCAACGCCCAAGCCTTGCCATCCCCCACACTCAATAAATTCGCCTGAGTAATCCAAACTTCGTGTCCCAGTGCTTGTGCTGCTTCCATCAGCGCCACACTGGAATCGTGACCGGGATCTAGGCGTTCGATGGGGTCAATAATAAAAGCAAGTTTCATGTTAGCTATCAGCTTTTTGTCTTTTGTCCATTGTCCGCTGTTCGCTGCCCGTTGTTCGCTGTCCGTTGTCCGCAAACAGCCACTCAGGACAAATGACTATGCTGATTGCAGGAGTGGATCGAGCTTACCTTGAGCTTCTAGCGCATAGGTATCATCGCACCCCCCAATATGCCGATCGTTGATAAAAACTTGAGGTACGGAACGCCGCCCATTTGAGCGTTTTGCCATCTCCGCCCGTGCCGCCTCATCCCCATCAATGCCGTATTCGATATAATCAACCCCTTTTTTATCAAGCAAAGCCTTGGCACGGATGCAGAAGGGGCAGCTGCTCCAGGTATAAATTTCCACTTTAGGAGCCATCTTGTCCTCAAATATTAAGTAATTTTTCTTGATCTTAGTCTAGTCAAACCCATCTATATTTTGTTTTCCGAGTAAAGTTGACTGAAAATCTTAGTTCGCTTAGTTAGCACGTCCCACACCGGAAGTCCCGCTCCACCCTAAAAAGCTCCCCGCTTAATCAAAGCGGAGAGCTTATTGTGGAAGTTTCCCAGAAATCAATCCTTAAGGGAAAAATAGCTGTTTAATATTGCTTAGCACTGAAGTTAGAGAAAGAAAATCTGGCTGAAGGCGCAAAAATATCAACGCCGAACCCACCCGTTAATCGTAAAGCGACTATCTGCGAAGGCTTTTGAGGGACATTGCACAGGTAATACTTCATGCATATAACGACTGAGAAAAAGCACAATGCTATTATTACGAGGCTCAACTGTTTTAAAGGAATCAGCCTTCACGTAAAAGTTATTTTCAATCTTGCTGTCATAAATTAGTAGCTCTCCACCAGAGAAAGCTTTGGGTTCTCGGTAAAAGTAGTAAACATAGGTTAATTCTCTGGTAGCAGTATCAGGACTACCATTATCATTGTGAACTTTGTAGTAATTTCCATCATTGTGAGAGGTTAATTGTGACTCAATTTGAGATACAGGAAATGATGGAATCCCTAATTTACTAAATATATCCGGTAAAATTGCTCGCAGGCGATTGACTATCCGTTCGGAAAACTCAGGGAAAGAGTAGAGAGCCATAGACCGACGATAATCAGTCGCATCGGTTGAAATGCTGGTAGGTACAAAGGCTGGCTCTTTTTTAAACACATAGTCGAGTAGTTGTTTGTGTTCCTCTTGAGTCAGAAAATTGTCAATTTGCACGTAGGGAGACGCTAAAACATCCGTTGGTTGAGGTTTCAGTTCCTCTTGCATGACAAAAACTGAGGGTTCGGTAACTACACCAACCAGATGTTCGCTTGGAAAACACAGAGAAGCGCGACCCTCATCAATCGGAATCTGGAACAACCCATAAAAACCATCTTCTTGCTTATAAGAGCGAGCCACAACAGTTTTTAACAGATTTTCTAGCATAGGGGCGTCTGACTTTAGAAAGACAGTGTATTGATGCCCCCCTGCTAAAAGCAGTTTGACTTTTATCTCCTTGACTTGAGCAGATGTTTCCATAAGTTTTCCTACTTTCACATACCTATCGCATTGAGATTTTTGGCTTGAAGTAAATTCACCCTGAGCAAAAGCTTCTCACCGTATCGTAAGTGAGAAGCTCTTTTTGAAATATGTATCTCTAGGGGAGGTAAAACAGTCGCTTAACTAGCGCTTAACGCTACTGTGCGCTTGTCTTCCGTCTTTTGCCAAACCGCATGGCGGCAAAACTTGTCAGCATGAGTGCGCCCACTGTACTGGGTTCGGGTACTGGTTTAGGGTTACTCTTAGTGCCGCCGGTACTGGGATTGGTGCCGGAACCGTAGTCAACTCCCGTTCCGCCATTGCTGTAATCAACGCCGGTGGTGCCACCTGGTGTTGGAGCTGGTGCCGGAGCTGGCGCTGGAGCGGGTGCTGGTGCGGGTGCTGGCGCTGGTGCGGGTGCTGGCGCTGGCGCTGGAGCGGGTGCTGGTGCGGGTGCTGGAGCAGGTGCTGGCGCGGGTGCTGGCGCTGGCGCGGGTGCTGGTGCGGGTGCTGGAGCAGGTGCTGGAGCAGGTGCTGGCGCTGGTGCGGGTGCTGGAGCAGGTGCTGGAGCAGGTGCTGGCGCTGGACCTGCGGTTCCGATTAGTTTGCTACTTTCCTGACGAGATTTTTCATCATTGGTATCTCCTACGCTCATCAGGCGCACTCCGAATTCCTGACCGTAAAACTGAGAGAGGGTTAAAGCTGTTGTGGCATGGGACAGGGTAAAAACGGCCGTTTGAAAGTCGTCCTTACCGCCCTTCAAACCTGTGTCACCAATTTCTATGCCAAATTCAAATGAGTGATTGCCTCCATCGCCATTCAAATTAGCTTGACCAACAGTGCTAAGGTTGTCGCTGGTGCTATAGGCAGTCGTGGTTATTAATTGGTTTTGACCTAGTTGGTTTTGACCAACTACGCTCAGACCACTTAGGAGCGAGTTATCAAGAATGTCGAAGAAGATTCCGCGAATGTCCCCAAATGAGAATTTCGTGTCAACAGCCACTGTGAACTGAATTTTGCCTGGTCCGGCTATGGCGTCATCCAATGTAAAGTTGACCTTCGCGTTAGCACCTGTAAAGTCATTGGAGCTAAAAGTCATTGAGGCAGCATGGGCTGGGGAAAATGCAGAAGATGCGATCGCAACACCAGCAGCCACGAAGGAATAACTAAGTAGAGTTGGGATTGTCCTTTTCATCGTAATTAAAACCTTTACCAATTTAAGAGTGAACTGAAGTTGCGCTATGGAATCTGCGATCTTTGCACTACAGTGCAAGGTTGTATATCACAGGATGTTTAAACATCAATGAAATGCCTTGAACTTGTAGATTTCCCCTGATTTTCCTGAAAATCAATCATGTTTAATTTATTGTTACTTCTACTGTAGAGAGTATTCTTTTGATTGTCTATCAATTTTTTAAAACTTCTTCGTATCTTCATTTAAACTCAAATTATGAGTATTTTTTTGCTGATGTCCGAGCATTTCTCTAGGCATTTACCTATAAGAGACACTACGCTTAAAACTGATGCTTGCGCCTTGAAATTCTTTCCAGTCAATCATTCTGGGCAGCAATCGCAAGGTTTCAACTTTTGCAATTACCGCAAAATATCGAGCTTCAATATTAAGTGTTTCACATTTATAGGTGTAACGTCTTCAGCAGAACTACGCACTTATTTGGGTGATACAAATCCTATAAAAGCCATTTTCAGTATTTACCGAGTCGAAACACGAGGTTGAATATTTTAGGCAGGTTACTTTACCGCCAAAATCATAAGTAAATTCTTTTTGGCACTGATATCAATACGGATTGATTTCGCGATTAGCTAAATCAATCCTGCTTGCTTTGAGTATTTACCGAAGGAAAGCAGCCTTCTCAAGGGTAAGTATGCGAAGCCCTGAAGTGGTATTACTGCTATACAGAGATTCGGTTTAGCTAAGATAAACAACGCTTCAAGCAAGTTTTGAGACTATTTCACCTGAATGTCGCCACAAGTAAATTGCTGAAAGTCGTTGCTGTCAGGACTTGTGCCATTCAAAACCTGAAATCCAAAATCTAAAGTGGGATGAGACAGCGCAGTTATAGCGGTTCTCGCTGGTATTCCCTGCAAGGCTGATGTTCGGACAAATAATTGTTCGCCTCTCCAGCGTGTACTCAACGGAGAAGGGCTATTGTCTTGCTACCGACTTGAGCAATCTTGTTAAAGGCAATCGTAGTAGTCAGCTGGGTGCCCCTCGGTACTAGGCAAGCAATAAATACAATGATTCAGAGCTTACAAGACCGGGCAGAGGCTGGTAGCGGGTAGATATCTGTCCTTGCTTAATACGGCTGTGTATACCGAGCTGACGAAGGTTGTTGAACCAGACATTCTAGGCGCACGCTAGATAATCAGTGACGCCAGAAGTGGAGGAGGTGACTGATGAAAGCACCTGAGTGCCTGAGTGCCCGTCACAAAAAGCGCTTTTTTGATAGTTTTATATTTTGCTCTGATTCTGATTCTGATATAGATGGGCTGCATTCCCAAAGAACGCCCTCAATCGCCCTCAATCTATATGTGGGCAACGAGTTCAGGAGAGCGTTGTGATTCTCAGTCAATCACTAAAAAAGTTTCACTCAACTAAGCGGCAGGCAATCTAGACTCAGACTTGGTAAGATCCATATAGAGAGGGAGAGGTAATCCGCTCCTCTTAGGAAATTTTGCTCTCCAGGTGTGCAACTTCATCTGTCTACACAAGGCAAGTTTTATCCTTTAGCAACTTGTTTATATTTTGAAGGTGAGCTGGATCACAGATTACTGTTGCACAAGTGCCAGACGTTTTTACAACTAAACTGCTAAGCTTTTTAAATTAATCCAAAAGCTAGCGTCCTCCTAGTTTGGATACGTGTCCTACCAGAGGCAATAGCGTAACTTAAAAAGTTTCCGTAAAAAACGCTTGCAAAAGCGGCATCTGTAATTATGCCAGGGAGCAGTTTTGAGTCATACTCAAATAGAAGAATAGGGTCTTCTGCCGGATCACTCTCTACGTCAGCCGCTGAATTGTTGAGCCTGGTTGAGCAACCAAGGCTTTTTGAGATTGGCTGGACTTTCCTCAAGCAGGCACGGTCCCAATCTCGTGCAGGCTTCTGGCATCAAACTATATGAACAATCAGTAAAACCTTTTTGATGACCCGCGATCGGAATCCTACAGGCAACACCCATGTCTAGCATGCAAAACCTATTCACAATTCACTTTTGGGGAGTAAGAGGAAGTATCGCCTGTCCGGGGCCGGAGACAGTCCGGTATGGCGGCAATACGCCTTGTGTTGAGATGAGAGTGGGTGGTGAACGCCTGATTTTCGATGGCGGCACTGGCCTACGAGTATTAGGGCAATCCCTGCTATCTCAAATGCCGGTGGAAGCTTATATGTTCTTCACCCACTCCCACTGGGACCACATTCAAGGGTTTCCTTTCTTTGTTCCTGCCTTTATTAAGGGGAATCGGTTTCATATTCATGGAACGGTTGCTCCGAACGGTTCGACGATTGAGCAGCGCCTGCGCGACCAAATGCTCCACCCAAATTTTCCCGTGCCTTTACAAATCATGGGAGCCGATTTGAAATTCTACGATTTGCCAATCGGGCAAAAGGTACAAATTGGAGAAATTACAGTCGAAAATGCCCTGTTAAACCATCCTGGGGAAGCTGTGGGATACCGCGTCAACTGGCGGGGTTGCGCTGCCGCCTACGTGACCGATACAGAACACTCCCCGACTCGCATGGATGAAAAAGTTTTGTGGCTGGCTCGGAATGCAGATGTCCTGATTTATGATGCTACCTACACGGATGAGGAATACGACTCACCCAAATCTTCTAAAGTAGGTTGGGGACATTCGACCTGGCAGGAAGCCGTGAAAGTAGCTCGTGCCGCGAATGTGAAAAAACTGGTAATTTTCCACCACGATCCGCTGCACAATGATGATTTTCTCGATCGGGTTGGCGAACAGGTGGCGCAAGAGTTTCCCGAAGCGATAATGGCGCGGGAAGGCTTGTCAATTCAGCTAGTGCCACAGAATCATCTGCCAAATGCGATCGCTGTCCAAGAAGCGGGCGTTTCTGCCTAAATTGGTCATTGGCTAATCCTTAATGACTAATGACGAACGACTAAATTATGTAAAAATGTAAAGCGTGTGGGTAACTTCTTCTCCTGACACTGCTCTAAAACCAACCGCTGTTGCCTTGGGAAACTTTGACGGTGTGCATCGCGGGCATCAACAGGTCGTCAAACCAATTTTGAAGGCTTCTGACGTTCCGGGTGTACCAAAGCTTCCTCCATCGTCCCTGCATCGGCGGTTAGAATACCATTGGCAAAGCCGGAGTGAGGACACGGGACAGTCGCCTGAGACGAAAATTCTCAGTTCCAAAGAATATCCCATCGCTACAGTGGTGACGTTTAATCCGCATCCGCGAGAGTTTTTTACAGGTCAACGCCGAGGACTGCTAACACCCCGACCCGAAAAAGTCCGACAACTAGAAGCATTAGGTGTGGAACAGATGGTGCTGTTGCCGTTTGACAGGGAACTGGCTGCTTTGAGTCCGCAGCAGTTTGTAGAAAAGATTTTGGTGGGACAACTCAGAGCGCAAAGTGTCAGTGTCGGAGAGGATTTTCGCTTTGGGTGCCAAAGAGCGGGTACGGGGGCAGACTTAAAAGCGATCGCGCACTCTTATGGCATCAATGTCACCTTAGTGCCGTTGCAAACCTGTGAGGGCGAACGGATTAGCAGTTCAGTCATCCGTCAGGCGCTCCAAGAAGGAGACTTAGAGCAGGCAAACCGGCTACTAGGGCGTCCTTACACTCTCACTGGATTAGTCGTGAAAGGACAACAACTAGGCAGAACCATCGGATTTCCTACCGCCAACCTACAACTTCCTTCAGAAAAGTTTTTACCCCGACAGGGCGTTTATTGTGTCAGAGTTTATAGCGAAACCGAGGATGGTTCGGAAGCCACCGGGCAAACAGAAACAGGGAATGGGGAAGCCAAAGTAGCGGCGGATGGTTGTTCCTTGCCAATAGAGGGCATCGGCGTGATGAATATTGGCAATCGCCCCACGGTAGACGGTACCACCTCCACCGTAGAAGTTCACCTGTTAGATTGGGTCGGAGATTTATATGGAAAGACCTTAACTGTGAGCTTGGAACAGTTTTTGCGCCCCGAACAAAAATTTGCTTCCCTGGACGCGCTTAAGACGCAAATACAGGTAGACTGCGAGGCAGCAAGAGCCTTATTTAGGACTGAGGACTGAGGACTGAGGACTGAGGACTGAGGACTGAGGACTGAGGACTGAGGAGTCGAAGAGTGAGGAGCCAAAGAGTGAGGGTTGAGGACTGAGGACTGCAATAGAGTGAGGTGAGATACAAATACAGGCAGACTGCGAGGCAGCAAGAGCCTTTTTAAGCGTGAATGGCTAAGCGGTCTCATTCGTCCATACTCAATCGTCATCAGTCATTGTCACTGTTGGCAGACAACAGGCAACAGACGACGGACAATGGACGAATTCACTACTGACGAATGACTAAAAAATAACGACTATGAGACAACGTATTGAGCAGCTGACGCAAAATCTGGGTCGCACAGTTGTCGGCAAAGCAGATGCCATTCGCTTAGTGCTAGTAGCCCTCCTTTCCGGTGGTCACGCCCTGTTGGAAGATGTCCCTGGCGTTGGTAAAACCCTGTTGGCTAAATCGCTGGCACGCTCGATTGACGGAAAGTTTCAACGCATTCAATGTACTCCGGATCTTTTGCCCACTGATATCACCGGCACGAATATCTGGAATCCCGCCGGACGCGAGTTTGAATTTCTGCCGGGACCCGTGTTTGCAAATGTGCTGCTGGCAGACGAAATTAACCGCGCTACGCCTCGCACCCAATCGGCTTTATTAGAAGTGATGGAAGAGCGACAAGTCACCGTCGATGGGGTTTCTCGCACCGTACCCAATCCGTTTTTTGCGATCGCAACTCAGAATCCAATTGAGTATCAGGGGACGTTTCCCTTGCCAGAAGCCCAAATGGATCGCTTCACGGTTTCCTTAACTTTGGGCTATCCCAGCGAGCAAGAAGAACTCCAAATGCTGCAACGGCTCGCTGAAGGCGTTAGGGTAGAAGATTTACAGCCCTGTATTTCCCTGGAAGACGTGCTGGAGTTACGGCGTCTGTGTGGCGGCGTGAAGGTAGAGGCGTCTTTGCAACAGTACATTCTCGACTTGGTGCGGGCGACGAGGGAAGATGAAGAAATTACCCTGGGTGCCAGTCCTCGCGGTACCGTTGCCTTGCAGCGAAGTACCCAAGCACTGGCTTTTTTGGAAGGGCGGGATTATGCTATTCCCGATGATGTGAAGTTCCTGGCACCTCACGTCCTTTCCCATCGTCTCATTCCATCGGGCGGTCGCCGTGCTAAGACGATTGTGGAGCGTCTGCTGCGCTCGATTCCGATTCCATAGACTTTTGTCCCTTGTCAGTTGTCTTTTGGTAGTAGGTAGTAGGTAGCAGGTAGTCGGTGTAACTCACAAACCACAACCCACGACCCATTACCCATTACCCAAGCATCCGTTATGCCAAAGCTTGTCCGGTCAAAAACCCGCTCCCGCTCTTTCCCTGGGCGAGAAGCCGCGCCTAAGGGCATCCGCAAGCGATCGCTTTTTACTTTGTTTTTGCTGCTCTTAGTCTGGAGCATCATCCTGGGATGGGGAATGGCAATGGCGATGGACGTTCAGAGCAAAGTCCCCATTGCCCAAATGTCCCCAACCACTGCCAACACAGCGACAGAAATAATGGGCACCGTCGATCCGGTTATCAGTCGCCTCGAATTGGGACAGCAACTTTACGTGGATAACTGTTCCACCTGTCACATTGCCGTCCCCCCAGCCGTTCTGCCGATGGAAACCTGGAAAAATCTGCTGCAAGAAACGCACCAACATTACGGGACGCAGTTGCCGCGCATCATCACTCCCTCACTTTTACTGATTTGGGATTACGTGAGGACTTACTCTCGTCCCCAACTAGAAAAAGAAACCGTGCCCTATCGGGTTACAGAATCTCGCTATTTAAAAGCACTTCATCCTCGCGTCGAACTGCCCCAGCCCGTAAAACTCTCTAGTTGCGTCACCTGTCACCCTGGCGCTAATCAATACAACTTCCGGGATCTGACTGCTGAATGGGAAAATTCACCCTAAAGTTAGACGGGATGCCCGTACCATCTCAGCCTAAGTGGAAATGATACGATGATTGATAAATGCCGAAGGTCGTTGGAGGCATAAAACCGCTAGGCAGAAAGATGAATCAAGTAGGACTTCTCCGCTGACTTCTGACTTCTGACTCCTAAGTTCATCCTTCATCCTTCATCCTGCGAAGAAAGCACCGCTATACGCGACAGCGAATCGCTAACATCCTTCATCCTTCTAAAGTTTCCTTTTGCTGCTATGTTTAAAAAATTACTGGGCGACCCCAACGCACGCAAGCTCAAAAAATACCAACCTTATGTTGTAGATATCAACCTCTTGGAGGAAGAAATCCAAGCGCTGTCCGACGAACAACTGACGGGCAAAACCGCAGAATTTAAACAGCGACTGGAGAAAACTAAGACAGCGCGGGAACGCCAAGAACTGTTGGATGAGTTGCTCCCAGAAGCTTTTGCAGTCGTGCGGGAAGCAGGGCGGAGAGTTTTGGGAATGCGCCACTTTGACGTGCAAATGCTCGGTGGGATTGTTCTGCACAAAGGTCAAATCGCCGAAATGAAAACTGGGGAAGGAAAAACCCTGGTATCAACCCTACCGGCTTACCTCAACGCCCTGACTGGCAAGGGAGTCCACGTAGTCACGGTCAATGACTACCTGGCGAGGCGCGATGCCGAGTGGATGGGTCAGGTGCATCGGTTCTTGGGCTTGAGCGTAGGGCTGATTCAATCGGGAATGGGGCCAAGCGAACGCCAGAAAAATTACGCCTGCGATATTACTTACGCCACGAACAGCGAACTAGGTTTTGATTACCTGCGCGACAACATGGCAACCTCAATGGCGGATGTGGTACAGCGTCCCCCGAACTATTGCATCATCGACGAAGTAGACTCGGTGTTGATTGACGAGGCGCGGACGCCGTTGATTATTTCCGGGCAAGTCGAGCGTCCAACTGAGAAGTACATGAAGGCGGCAGCGATCGCGTCGGCCCTGGAAAAGGAAGTTGAGAGCGACGGGAATAAGCAAGGGCATTACGAGGTAGATGAAAAAGCTCGTAACGTTCTGATGACCGATGAAGGGTTTGCCAGAGCAGAACAGCTGCTAGAAGTCAAGGATTTGTACGACCCCAACGATCCTTGGGCGCACTATATCTTTAATGCGATTAAGGCAAAAGAGCTGTTTAAAAAAGATGTAAATTATATCGTCCGCGACGGGGAAGTCGTGATTGTGGATGAGTTTACGGGGCGGGTACTCCCCGGTCGTCGCTGGAGTGACGGACTCCACCAAGCGATTGAGGCGAAAGAGCGGGTAGAAATTCAGAATGAAACGCAAACACTCGCGACGATTACTTATCAAAATTTCTTCTTGCTGTATGAAAAGCTCGGCGGGATGACCGGAACGGCAAAGACAGAAGAAGCCGAATTTGAAAAAATCTACAAACTGGAAGTTACGCAAATTCCCACTAATAGACCGAGCGGACGGGGAGATATGCCCGATGTGGTCTACAAGGTAGAGGCAGGAAAGTGGCGGGCGATCGCTGAAGAGTGTGCGGAAATGCACAAAGTTGGGCGACCCGTCCTTGTGGGAACAACCAGCGTAGAAAAATCAGAACTCCTGTCAACTCTGTTGAGCGAGCGAGAAGTGCCGCACAACCTGCTGAATGCCAAACCGGAAAATGTAGAGCGGGAGTCGGAAATTGTCGCTCAAGCCGGTCGCAAAGGGAAAGTGACGATTGCGACGAACATGGCGGGTCGCGGAACCGACATCATTTTGGGCGGGAATGCGGACTATATGGCACGCCTGAAGCTGCGGGAATACTTGATGCCCAAGATTGTGCAGCCGGAAGAAGAAGATAGTTTTGCCTTAAGTCAGGTGGCGGGAGCGCCAGGACGTGCCCCCGCGCAGGGGTTTACTCCCGGTAAGAAGGTGAAAAGCTGGAAGGTTAGCCCACAAATTTTCCCGACTCAGTTATCCAAGGATACGGAACAAAAGCTGAAAAGTGCGGTAGATTTTGCCGTACAGCAATATGGAGAGCGGAGCCTGCCAGAGTTGGAGGCAGAGGATAAGCTAGCCGTTGCCTCAGAAAAAGCACCGACGGATGACGCGGTCATCCAAAGGCTGCGGGAGGTTTACAACTTAATTCACAAAGAGTACGAACAATTTACGAGCGCCGAACACGAAGAAGTGATCCAGTTGGGCGGTTTGCACGTTATCGGCACAGAACGCCACGAGTCGCGCCGGATTGACAACCAGTTGCGGGGTCGCGCCGGACGGCAAGGAGACCCAGGCTCGACGAAGTTTTTCTTGAGTTTGGAAGACAACCTGTTGCGGATTTTTGGTGGCGATCGCGTCGCGGGATTGATGGATCGATTGCGGGTCGAGGAGGATATGCCCATTGAATCCGGGATGCTAACCCGGAGTCTGGAAGGGGCGCAGAAAAAAGTCGAAACCTACTACTACGACATCCGGAAGCAGGTATTTGAGTACGACGAGGTGATGAACAACCAGCGTCGCGCTATCTATGCCGAACGCCGCCGCGTCTTAGAAGGGCTGGATTTGAAAGAACAGGTGATTCAGTATGCCGAGCGGACAATGGATGACATTGTGGAGGCTTACGTCAATCCAGAATTACCTTCGGAAGAATGGGATTTAAACAGCCTTGTCGCCAAGGTGAAGGAATTTGTCAATCTGTTGGCAGATTTGGAGCCGTCCCATCTAGAAGACATGAGCGTTGGGGAAATCAAAACTTTCTTGCAAGAAGAAGTGCGAAAAGCCTACGACCTCAAAGAATCGACTGTCGATCAAATTCAGGCTGGTTTGATGCGCCAAGCCGAGCGCTTTTTTATCTTGCAGCAAATTGATACCCTTTGGCGGGAACACCTACAAGCAATGGACGCCTTGCGCGAGTCGGTAGGTTTGCGCGGCTACGGTCAAAAAGACCCGCTGATTGAGTACAAGCAGGAAGGATATGAGATGTTTCTGGACATGATGACGGATATCCGCCGGAATGTGGTTTATTCGTTGTTCCAGTTCCAGCCGCAGGTTCAGCCGCAAGCGGTGTAAAAGAATTAAAAATTAAAAATTGGGCATTCAATTTTTAATTTTTAATTAGACCATTGGTAGTAACAACCGAGTTAAGTAGCGGTGTCCTTCCATCTGGTAAAACTGGAGATCGCCGCCAAAAGAGCGCACGAAGCGTTGGCAAATCTTCAAGGTTGGTTCGAGATGGAAACCCGCTCCCACGGGTGTTGTCAAATCAAAACTTTCCGAATCGGTCATTAACAATTCCACGAGGGAAGCGCTGTCCTCTTGGGGAATTTTGACTTCAGCCTTGAGATGAATCCGGCTGTTTGCGGTTGCCTTACGAGCTGCGATCGCTAACAGTTCGGAGAGGACGCATTCCAGCTTAAGCAGGTCGCTATATACGTGAAGGTTGCTACCCACTCCTCCGATGGATACTTGAATCTGGCGCTGATGGTAGAGAGGTTGAACGAACCAGAGCGATCGCTTCAACAGATTCACTAACGGCACCTTTGTCAGTCGGCGCTTCAGCTGCCACTGCTCCTCCTCCACGAGCGGGGCGAACTCCCCAAGGATATTCCCTAGTTCGCGGATGAGTTGTGAGGAATGCATACGCGCTAAAGATTTATCTGGAGGATGCCCTTTAGAAGGTACAGAACTGTCTGCACGATTGGTTTGTTCTCCCAGCCGGATGTCTGATAATCCCCCCCCTACAAGTTGATTCAGGCGGTTAAGGCGATCGGCGGCAGAGGAATGCAAGCTTGCCATACAACGATGTTTATACCAGTTCAGCTGTTCTAGGTTTCTGACTTGCCCATAGAGAGCGGCGTTTTCCAAGGTGTACTGGCGAATCCGAGCGAACTGTCCTATCAAGGTTTCCACAACCGGAAGTAAGTGTTCGGGCCACTGACGCTGGGGGCTGTCTGCCAGCACAACCAGACCACCGGAAGGATGAAGGGGAGTTGTTTCCTCCTTCGTCCTTCCGCCTTCATCCTGGGGGAGAGCCATGACCAGCAAGCAGCCGATACTGGCGCTGCTCAGCCATTGCCGGGATCTACCGGGGATTTGCGTTCCCCGCTTTTCTAGAAGACCCTCAGTCGTTAGAGCTTCCTGAATCAATGCATCGTTGAGTGGAACCGAAAGGTCGGGGGGAAGGGCAAACCGCGAGTTTGCCATCACCGCCGCCGCTACCTTGGCGTTTTCAATCCGAGAATCTTTCCGAGTGCCTCCCCAAGTAAGCAAGAGCGCTAGAGGAGATTGCAGCATCTCAGAGAGGAATTCCACCCAAGCCCGATCGAACCCGGCTGGGTCTGGCGGTGCCGATAAGAGAATCTTCAAGCCAGCCTGGAAGAAGGATTGGGCTGACTCTGAGAGTTGGGTGGAGGTTCTCATCTCCAAGGTGCGGACTGCCAAACTTAATTGTTGGCTGACGATGCCTAGTAATTGGCGCTCGGTTTGGTTCCAAGTTCGGGGGGTGTTATGACCAATGACAACAAGGGGTAAGTTCTCTTCCGAGTCTGGGTCATCAGAGGCGTCGCGACTGGACATCCGGCAGACTAAAAGCGATCGCACGCCTAAACCCGCCAAGCTCTCCCGCCAGCGACCCAGTCGCGAGTCTTGTTCCCAATCTTCAATCGCCACGGCTTCAGGACTTTCCTCGATTAGCTGCCGGTCAGCACCTGTAACAGCGCTGAGGGAAGTTGTTAGGGGTCTTCTATTCAGTGGCTGGCGCTGGTAAACAACCGAATAATTTTCAGCTTTCTGTTTTGAGTGTTCAGTTGAACCTGGGGGAATGGGCAATGAGTCTTGTTCCCCATTCCCGAACCATGACCCCTGACCACTTCTGGGTTGTTGCAGTACCAAAAAACGTTCTACCCCCAGCCGCTTCAAGAGCAGTTGGGCACACTCATCTAAGGCTTTCTCAGCGTTTGTGTTGTCGGCGAGGATACGGGCACACTCTGCTACCAGTTGGGCATCCTGTTGGGTACGCTCAAGCGTTCCTTCTATCTCCTCACTTCCTGCCCCTAGGGAAATCAACTGAGCAGCCGCACGAATGTAGTTTTTTTCCGCTTCTTCCCAGATGCGAGCTTCATTGCCTTCCACTGCCAGAAAGCCCACCAGTTCCTGCTTTACCCGAATCGGCGCAGCCAAAAGGGAGCGTGCCCGCAACCTGGAGAGCAAGCGCCCGGTTACTTCGGCTTTTAGGGGGCTTCTACCCGCGCCAATGGCAATCAGCCGATTTTCATTCAGAGCTAGATAAAATTCGCTGACTTCTTGGACGGTAAGACCAGCAGCAGCACTGGCGGCTGAGGAAGCGAGTCCCCTAGATGTCTGGCGGTTGCCAACTCGGTGCCAAAAGTAGCGTCGCTCTGGGGAATACCAGTAGACGCTGGTGCGAGTTGGTCCAATAAATTGCTGCGTCATGGCTACCACAGCCTCTAGGCGTTGATCCATCGCAGGCATCCGCGCCATCTGGTCTAGCACCTGAAATAGTGGCTGGTCGGGGCGCTTGGTCGAGGAGTGCTGCCAGTCAAGTTCAATCTGGTACAGGGCAGCAGCTAATCCCCCAAATAGCATTGACATCTGGGCTTTTTCTCCCGGTCGAGGAGTGGCACCCCACAAGGACGATCCTAGTAGCACGACACCAAAACAACGGTCTTTGCAGCGCAAAGGATAAAAAAACGCACCCTGAATTCCAAATTGTTGAGCTGCTCGACGCCATTCTCCAGCCCGCACTTCTTCGCTGAGATTTGGGACGCCTAAGGAGCGCTGCTGGATGACTACCTGCTCCAGAAGGTCGCCGGGACTTAGGGTAAACTTACTTTTAAGAAATTTTGTGTCGCCGGTGGGAGTGACGCCGCCTTTGCCAAATAAACGGTGATCTAAGCGATCGTAGAGGCCAATCCAAATCAGGCGATAGTCAAACTCGGAGGCGAGATAATTCAGGGTGGTTTCGATGAGAACGTCAACATTCTCCTCTTCCCGCATGGTCTGAAGGACGCGCCCCAAGGCAACAAGTTGGTTTTCGTAGTCCGCTGGACTTTGGTCTGGAGTGTGGTGTTGATCCATGTTATTCAACCGCGACCCGACTCATTGCGATCGCTTGTCGCTTGTCAGATTTCTCACTTGAAAGTAGGACTGTTAGCGTAGCGGCGCTCTACTCCCGGATTGCCCGAACAAACCAGAGCGTCTCAAAAAGAAAGATTTTCAGCTTGTTCGTTGTGAAACTTTGCTCATCGGTGAGTGTCTTAAAACTCGGAAGTCAGGCGTGCGGGAAAGAGACTTTCATGTTTTTGGTATGAACTTTGTTCGTGGGTGTCTCTTGCAAAGCTTGTAATATCTAGAATGCCCTTACTTGAGGATAGTCGGTTGTCAATTATTAGTTATTTTTGTTTTTTTTTTACCAATGACTAATGATTAACGACGAATGATTAAATTATGGATATCTATCAACTCGCAATTCGTCCGGCATTATTTTCCGGATTGAAAGCCGATCCAGAATGGCTGCATCAACAAACGCTCCATCTGTTCAGCGCTCTTGCCGGTTCGCCTTCTCATTCCCCCAAAAGCTGGATTGTTGCACAATTACAGCAATCTTACGCCAAGAGAGATGCTCGCTTAGAACAAACTCTGTGGAAGATAAAGTTCCCCAATCCAGTGGGTCTAGCCGCTGGATTTGATAAGGATGGCGTCGCGGCTGGGATTTGGCCTAGTCTCGGCTTCGGCTTTGCGGAACTCGGTACCGTAACCTTACACGCGCAACCGGGAAATCCCCGTCCTCGCTTGTTTCGCTTGCCGATGGACAAAGCCGCCCTCAACCGGATGGGATTTAATAACCAAGGGGCAGCGGCAATGGCGCAAAGGTTGGAAAGCTGGAGTGGAAAGTTAAAAGCTGAAAATTCCAACCTTCAACCTTCAACCTTCAACATTCCCCTAGGAATTAATCTAGGTAAATCTAAGATAACGTCACTAGAGGCTGCGGCTGCTGACTATCTGGGTAGTTTTCGCCTTTTGAAGGATTTGGGAGATTACTTTGTCGTTAACGTTAGCTCACCCAATACACCGGGATTGCGAAGTCTCCAGTCTTCGGATCAGCTGAGTCTGATTCTAGATGCCCTGCAACAAGAAAATCAAGGACAAAAACCTCTACTGGTAAAGATTGCCCCAGATTTGGAGTGGGAAGCGATCGCTTCTGTGATTGAACTTGCTAAAAATTACCAACTGGCTGGGATCATCGCCACTAACACCACTATCCGGCGCGATCATCTAAAAACCCAGATACTTTCCCCAACTGGTAAACCCGTGAGTGAAGAAGCCGGTGGCATCAGCGGTGCCCCTTTAAGAGAACGTTCTACCGAAGTCATTCGCTTTATCTTCACGCAAACGCAAGGTCAACTGCCCATTATCGGCGTCGGCGGCATCTTCACTGCCCAAGATGCCTGGGAGAAAATCGCGGCGGGTGCTAGCCTGATCCAGGTTTACACTGGCTGGATTTATGAAGGTCCTTGGATGGTACGCCGCATTCTGGAGGGTCTGTTGCAAAAATTGCAGGAACACAGCTTAGCGTCCCTCTCTGACGCCGTTGGCATAGACAGTCTTCAGACTTGATTTCAAGCTACCCACTGTCACTTGTTAATCAACCAACAACTGATAACTCACCCCTAACCGCTTACTCTAGAAGCTTCCCTCTTTGAGGATAATGTGGTATTTGGAGTCAAAGGAAATCTTTCCTTCTTGCTGTAACTTCCCTAACAAACGGGTAATTGTCACTCTGGTGACGCAGCAGGCATTGGCAAGGTCTTGATGGGTGAGACGAACGCTCAAACGAGTTCCCTGCGGCACAGGTTCGCCAACTTCCTGTTTCAGCAGCAACAATAGATTCTGCAAGCGGTCTTGCAATCGTCGCTGACCAGAAATCGCCAAAAGCGATTCTGTCTGCCGCAACCGCAAATTAATTTTCGGTAAAATAGTCTGGGCAAGATGAGGGGAGGCTGTTATCTCTGAGAGGGAAATGTTAACTATCTGCACGTCCGAGACGGCAGTTGCTTGATAGGTTGACAGGGCGGTTAAACAAGAGCCAAAAGGCATCGAAGGACCGACTAACCCTACCAGCACCTCTTCACAATTGTCACTCATCGTACTCAGCTTCACCAAACCCCGACACACTAACCACAGGTTTTGAGGGTCGAGGGGAATGATTTCTCCTTTGGAGTAAGCCTGTACAGGGCGATCTTGCTTGAGGTCGTAGTTATTTTTTTCTAGCGCCTTCTCTACCCGCTTGCGCTCAGTGATATCGCGAATCAGCCAACGCAATGTGACGGCTTTGCCTTCCCCATTATTATGAGTAGTGGCGACTGTTATCCCCGCGTCAAAAATCTCACCTTTACGGGGCTGTAGGCGTACTGTCCACTCATATACTCGTTGCTGCTCATGCAGCCGAGTCAGTTCGTTACGAAAGATTCGACGTTCTTCTTGAGGAATGAAGATGACAAACGGTTTGCCCACTAAAAACTCTGGCGACACGTTGAGCAGTTTAGCAGCAGCGCGGTTGGCTTCTCGGATTGTCCCTTCTGCATCCGTCACCAGGTAGCCTTGCGGTGCTAACTCGAACAGATCCTGGTAGCGGTGGCGTTCGGCTTCCAACGCCTGTCGTGCGGCTACAAGTTCCTCATTCTGCTGGCGTAGTTCCTCTAGCGCCACTTGTAGCGTTTCCGAGGCGATGCCCAACTCCTTGAAGGCGACTGGCAGTAGCTCTGGCTCTTTAGGCGGAGCGATGGTTGCCCCTTTGTACAGCTCAGCTAATCGCCAGTTAATTTGCTGAATTTGTTGGGCAAATAAGTTCACATTTATTTCATTTTTCATAGTTTTACCTTCACTAAGGGCATGATTGAGAACTTCTTACCCTCTATCAAGTTCACTGCTTTTTTCCTTTTAACATTCCTTTCTCTAATTGCGCCCTTCCAAAAGAGGCAATCCTTGCTCCCCCTATTTATCTATTTATTAAATGAATAAATTAAATATGCAAATAGCGGCAAAAAGTAAATTTTATTTAGCTAATGTATATTCAAGCTTATTTTTTGAGATTATGGAAATAATTAGGGTTTTCTAACTAAATATTTAGCGATTGGAAAATCTTTGATGTACAACACCCTGTAGTGCGGAACCGAGCGCAATGTGAGTAAAGCACAAGGGAGATTCTATCACTCTCTGCATACGCTTTGCGATCGCTTCACAAAGTTGCTTTGCACTAAGCACCGCTTCGTTAACGAACGCAATCAAGAGTTCAGTTACGCGGGGTATGAAAAGACAAGTTTTGAAAGAACCTAATTAAAATTGCTTGTGATTTTTAATATAAGTATTTAATGAGTTTACATCAATCTATTTCTTCAGATAGATGCAGGCGAAGAGAATAAAAGTTAAGCCTTAGATAATCGTTATCCTGCCGCAAGAAGCTGCAACGGGATATACTGACAGACAACACCAAGCCCCTAGAAAGCAACTGATAGGGGCTTTTTGTATTCAGAATTGCAAATAGATTTAAGGTTCGCTGATTCCTCTAGTGTAAGCGAAAAATCAGGTTGAATGAGAATAATTTCGTTTATTTATTAGCGATACAATTTTAGCTAAACAGTTAAAAACTCTGCTAGAAATACTGAAACCGTTATGTATGCGATCGCGTAGCAGCGTCTTCTGGAAGTTCTCTGAGCTGTAATCTGTCGCAAACAAAAATAAAAACCTCCTGATAAACTGCAATAGAAAGTTTTTTTGGATGCGCGATCGCCTGATAATTTTCCAGTCGGTTTATTCTATCTTAGAAGTGCAAGGCAATTCTCGCGATCACCGTTTAAAACTCTTATATTTTATAAAACAGATGTCTCAAAGCTGTAGTTCTTACGCTTGTTTTGACAACTTTACTGTTCTATCCACGATACCGCTATCTTTCCTGAACATAGGTTTTGTGCTTCCAATCACAGGTAAATTTAACATTCAACCCAGCCCTGTGGTAGAAGTTTGGTAAAACAGTAACGGGTAAAGTTACAAAGGTGCATTCTTACGGAGTTGGGCAAACTGCCCTAGCAGTTTTTGTATGCAAAAACAAGAAGTTTCCCTATCTGTGTCATCGCCCCATTGCGTTTTGAAAAACTTCCAGGGTTCCTCATCATTAGCCACAGAAGAAGATACCAATCAACGCCAGCGATTAACCTTCCCACACCCAGATTACAGTTCGCTTTGTATTTGGAAGCTTCCCACCTTACCTCGCCACTGTCGCGTTCGCGAAATATCAGCATTTCCTAGACTACTAAAACTAGGGATATAAATAACAGTAGACTTTATAAAGCTAAAACATTAAAGAATGTTGTAAAAATCAAGATGTTTTGTGAATGATGGGAATAAGTAATGATTTTTGATTACCTATTTATAAATAATTGAACGGAAGCAATTAATCTTTAATTAGCCTACCTGTTAATTAACTATAAAATTAGTTATAGAGGGTTGTACTATGCCAGAGAATATCAATAAATTAAGCTTTCTCAACCCCCAGAGTCATTATTGGGGTCGTTTCACTCCAGAGGAGCTAGCTTTTAATGCGAATTTACAGGAATTTGCACAAAAAATTTCTTATATATCTGCGTTGCAAACCGGAGGTAAGATTTCTTCCGAACAGGCATACAAGGATATTAAGTCTCTGTGGAAGCAGTTAAAGACAAGTAAAAAAGAACTAGGCGTGGGAGCAAATATCCCAAAAACAGAAAGCTAGTGATGGTCAACAGTTACGCTGCTAATGTCAGGGTTTATTGATTATTCAGCAATATCTTGAACTTTAAGGTTGTATTGCATACACTTGTGCCAAGTTGCATCCGTTAAACTAGAATTCAAGAACAAATTTTGTGTTTGATATTCTTTGAGGTTTTCTAAAAGATATAAAATATCAATTTGGCGATCGCATCTGAGTACAGTGACGCAGTTGTATGAAAGCAGAATCGTACAACTATGAGCCGACTGCCAGGTTATCCTATCGAGCTGGGCAGAACTGTCATTCAGTTTAAACGAGAATTTCAATGCCTCTGTCTAGTTTGTCTAATCCCTAATTCTCTTAGTTATCACTTCCTATGGCACTGCTCAAAACAATCAAAGAGGTCTTGACAGGATTTGCACAAGGTCTCCGAATGTCTTGGTGGGTGGAAATTGCCACTACTGAGCCTCGCTGTATCTACTATTTTGGTCCCTTTCACAACTCCGCTGAAGCGGCAACTGCGTGCCCTGGCTATATTGAAGATATCCAAAGTGAAAAAGCTGGCGGGATCGAAGTCACCATCAAACGCTGCAAGCCAAGCGTGTTGACGATGTGTGAGGAAGAAGTCAACTAAGAAAACTGTCCGAAATCTACCATTCAGTGGTTGGTATATAAGATCACCAAGAGATTTAACGTAATGCCCACTCCTCCGGTAGAAGTTCAGGGAAGGGGTAGGCATTAACTTGGTTAATAAGGACAACAAATGAATGGCAATCTCCCTCTGGGAGTTTCTACACGGTACTACACGGTCAGGGAAACAGCGATTATCCTCCGGAAACGCTAAGTCGGATGGCGAACTGACAAGTCAGCGCTAGGCTAACGCCTCGCTTCGCTAACGCTATCGCGCTTTTGTTAACCCTTCCTTGTCGAACCCTCTGCTTAGTAAACTCCCAGCTTCCCTTTTAAGGGAATGTTTGTAAATTACAATTGGTGGCGCTATTGCCTGAGCTTTTGTAACTTAGCGTCCCTATTAGTTTATATTTATAAACACTATTGAGGAGACAAAAAGATTATGACTCAACCTCAGTTCCATGATGAATTGACCCTTTCGGAAACAGCAGAACAATTTGGAAAAAAAGCTCTAAAATTAGGTCTTATTCCTAGTTTTGTCGTCCGCTACTTTCCAGATAGCAGCCAATTCTATATTCCTAACGAAACCGAATCTGAACCGCTCACCCCAGAAGAGGCATATCTGCGTCTGAGAAAATTAGTGGAACAATCTGGTCAATAAGTGTTGTCCGCACAGTAGATGTCCGGCAGTCTCAGTAGGTGAGTATTAGGTAAGTATAAAAATTCAATATCAGCTAGCCCCCTGCACTACATCAATCGGGTTACTTGGTTTGTCAATTATTTTACATTTATTTATACTTAATCCATGAGTTTATAATTATTAGTCGTTTTAAAAGCAGACTAGGAGAATGATTCGTTTACTCGTTAGTTTCTTAGAATTTATTTTAAAAACTTTTTACCAAGAGCGATGGTATGCAAGATTTTATGTCTTGGAAACGATCGCTCGCGTTCCTTGTTTTGCTTATTTATCGGTTCTTCATCTCTATGAAAGTCTCGGCGCGTGGCCTTATGCTGATTGGATCAAGGTTCACTTTGCTGAGTCCTGGAATGAGTTGCATCATCTCCGCATCATCGAAGCATTGGGTGGGGGGAAATCGTGGAGCGATCGCATGATTGCTCGGATTGGCGTCCTGGCTTACTACTGGATTCTGGTCTTTGTATACATGATTGCTCCCAGATCGGCTTACTACTTTAATCAGTTGGTCGAAGAAGGTGCTTACCACACCTACGATAAATTTCTAACAGAGCATGAGGCTGAACTCAAAACTCAGCCAGCTCCACAGATAGCAATTGATTACTACCACGAGGGCGATCTTTACATGTTTGATGATTTTCAAATCTCTCATACACCAAGGGAGCGTCGTCCAAAAATTGAGAATCTTTACGATGTGTTCGTTGCCATCCGCAATGACGAAAAAGAACACATCACAACCATGATTGCCTGCCAGCAACCAGACGCAAAAGAAAAAATTAAAAGCCCCCATTCCCCTGAATTTAAGCCCTCATCTGAAGAGAGTTAAAGCAATTTTTTCCTCTCAAATGGTGGCTTAAATCATTTCTAATAGCGTTACTTCCCAGACAAGTCGCGGTTGAGCATAACTCAGGAGAGATTGGCGGGCTTTTTCGAGTTGCTGGAGGGGCAATTTATGAATTACACCGTTCAAGAATTGCTGCCAGTAAGTGTGCTGTAGATAATCAACTAACCACAGTTGGGCTTCTGTATCGAGAGTTTTATCAATCCGTTTGGCGAGTTCAAGGGCGTCCCGAAACGATTTTGGCAGATGGATAACGTCCTGAAGTAAGTCTTGGGGAATCGTTTGGAGTTGCTCCCAGGAAGCGATCGCATTTCCCGGACTGCCTTGCGCGATCGCTAACACCGTCGGATGCTCCAAAATCTCTTCGTGACCCGTCTTCCGCAACACCTGCTCCATTGCCGCCGAGTCTAAACCATAGAAAGGAATGTGCTGACAACGCGATACCAGCGTTGGCAACAACGACGACTGAGTGGGTGCGATTAAAACCAGCGTTGCCCGTCCCGGTTCTTCCAGGGTTTTGAGTAAGGCATTTGCAGCCGCTTCTGCCATCGTTTCTGCTTGTTCTAGCACAACCAGCGATCGCGGTGCCTCCAGCGCCGAACGTCCCAGAAATTGGGTAATTTCCCGAATTTGCTCCAGCCGGATTTGCGGCGGAGCCTTGCGCTTGACACCCGCTTCGGCGGCTTCGGCGGCAGATAATCGTTGACCCTGATGCAGATAGGTCGGTTGCACCCAAAATAAGTCTGGATGATTGCCCTGCCGCAAGCGGTTTTTGATAGACGCAATACTCCCCTTGCTTCCTTCCTTAATCACAGGAGATTCGGGGGCGTCTGGCTCAGTTGCGGGTACATTAGCACAGAACAAAAGGTCTACAAAGCACTGAGCCGCCATGCTGCGTCCGATGCCTTCGGGACCCGCAAATAGATAGGCAGGAGCAATCCTATTTTGAGCCACTGCCTGAGTTAGTAACTCAACCGCTCGGTTTTGTCCGACAAGTTCCGCAAAAAAATCCATTTAACCGCAAAGAAAGGCAAAACTCAAAAAATTTGCAAGCAGTACCATTTACCCTGGAGACGCGATATATGGCGTCTGGAACCAACCCTCAAAAATTGTCTTGATAGTTTAATCCCCACTGCCAGGGAATTATAGATTTTTAATTTTCTAGAGACCATTCCCGAAACCGTTGAGTCAAGATAGCCTGAATTTTCCCTTGGACTTCTGCCTCAGTGCCACTGCCATCCACCCGCACAATCCGCTGGGGATGGGCTGCTGCTAAGGCTCTAAACCCCTGCTGTACCCGTTGGTGGAACGCCAATTCTGCTTGCTCCATTCGGTCGGCGGCTCCCCTGGCTTTAGCGCGTGCTAGACCTATTTCAACGTCAACATCTAGCCACAGGGTGAGGTCGCTTTCCAGTCCGTCTGTCGCCATTTGGCATATCTTCTCGATTAAAGATAGGCTAAGACCTCGACCATAGCCTTGATAAGCAATGGTGGAATCGGTGTAGCGATCGCACAAAATAATTCCTCCCGCCGCCAGCATTGGTTTTAGCACCTCTTCAACGTGCTGCGAGCGGTCTGCTGCATACAACAATAGTTCTGTCCGGTCTTGAATTGGGTGATTCAGAGTCCCTTCGAGCAACAAGCGGCGCAAAGCTTTACCCAATTCTGTACCACCCGGCTCTCTGGTAATCGCTACCTGCGAGAAAGTCGGAGATTCCGCCTTCATCTTTTCCAGAAGCCAATCGCGCGATCGCTGCATCTGAGTTGTTTTACCGCTTCCTTCCACTCCCTCAAACACAATCAGCTTGCCCTGCATTCCCCAATCCTTATCATCACAGCCCTTTTTTCTTGCTCAAGATCGGGATGTTGCTCACCAGCACTGATGAATCCACAACCCACTCATCCTTCATTCTTCCAAAGTATCAGTCAACCCCACCCCGTGCTTTTGGTAACTTCCCTACTTAGTTCTTCCGGAGGAGCGACTGGTATGCTGGAAGCTGATAAAGGCTGGGTGATGGCTCTAGCCTTAGAAGCAAGCATTCCTTGTCTGACCCGAAACGAAGGTTCGGTATGATAAGAGGGTCGAGGGATATGACGTCGGGGATTTTTTATGGCTCGCTATACTTGTTCATTTATCGTTGCAGTTCCCCTTGAGCGTCTCCAGCAGGTGCTCATAGAAGTTTTGGAGTCCTGTAATTTCGATATTATCTACAACACTGGAGACTACTTGATGGCTCGCGAGATACCGGGTCACGTCTCTTTTGCCAAGCTGGTGACGGTGGAAGTGCTCATCGATAAATCGACCGCTACCGACCGAGAAGTGCGGATGAATTTTGTAGTGAAAAACGAAGAGTTGCCCCTGCAAGTGGACAACCACTGCCACCAGATGTTCTATCAGGTGCATCAGGCGATCGCGGAAAATCGCCATTGGCAACTAGTTGAAAGCGTCGCCGGATAGACAAGCTTCCCCCTGGGAAGTTCTCAGGCGAGATTTTCATGGAGAAAATTAAGGTTCTTCCCCATCGCCAACCATATTGGGACTAATCAGGGTAATGTCCCACTCATCTGGAGGTCCCGTGGGAATGGATTCTCGCTTCAGGTGGAAGTAGCGTGCCCGCACTTGCGGCCCAAACACAATCTCATCTTCATCTTCGAGATCGTGAGCTTGGAGTTTTCGACCATTGATCAACAGACCATTGGCGCTGGGCTTGCCTTTGTCGCCATCGACAATTCGATAATAGTAAGAGCCATCCGCACGCAATTTTTGCACTAAAGTTGCGTGCCGACGCGATACAAATTGGGAGTACAACCGGATATCGCACTTCTGGTCTCTGCCAATGCAATATTCCGGCTTTTCTAAGGGAAACTCCTTACGTCCCTGATCATCTTCAATAATCAATATATGGTTCAGATGCAGTTTTACAGCCATTGAAAAATTATTTAAGAGAGGGCGGTTGGTTTGTGAAAAACAGTTACTTAGACTAACAGTGGCACCATTCTCAACCGGCGGGATAAGCGCCTGTGCCTGCACCCTGAATATCAACACTCGACCGAGCATTATCTTGAGGAAAACAAGAGGCGCTTTGGCGGAGGTTGGCAGGACTCCAGCGTAACACCCTCGCCTTCCCTGAAGCCAGTGTCGTCAGCTTGGAGCAGGCTTGATGTGTTTGGAGGGTTATAATCTCCTCTATCATATTGTGGCACACCGGGTTAGCGGTCAATTGTTCGTTGGCAGTTGTGGAAAAGCGGGTTTAAGTAAGATATTTGAAAGAAACCAATCCGACTGATAAACCCACCTGGACTCAATTAGTTGTCAGTAGAGAGAGATTTACGGAGTAAAAGCGAGTTCGTGACAACACTGACAGAACTAAAAGCCATTAATGCTCCAGCAGCAGATGGGCTGAGAACCAGCCCAAAAGTGGGTAGCAGCACACCCGCAGCGACGGGCAAGGAGATGGTGTTGTAGGCAAACGCCCAAAATAGATTTTGGCGGATTTTGTTGAAAGTCGCACGGGAAAGCTGGATTGACTTGACAACATCCAGAAGGCGATCGCGCATCAGAACAATTTGAGCAGTTTCGATGGCGACATCGGTTCCCCCTTGGAGGGAAATGCCAACATCTGCTTGTGCCAAAGCGGGGGCATCGTTAATGCCATCGCCAACCATTGCGACGTGCTGACCCTGAGTTTGTAGCTGGGCAATCGCGGCGGCTTTGGCGTCTGGACGGACATCTGCTAAGACATCCGAGTCTGGATTAAGTTCCAACTGAGACGCGATCGCCCTTGCCGCTTCTAGTCGATCTCCAGTCAGCAGCATCACCCGCAATCCCATTTGCCGCAGGCGAGACACCGTTGCTTTCGCATCCGGTCGGAGGGTATCGGTGACGCCAATCAACCCCGCTAATTGACCGTCAGCGGCGACATAAACCACCGTTTTACCCGCAGAGGCTAGTTGCTGAGCCTGGTTTTGTTCTGACTCGCTTAGGGAAATCCCTTGCTGAGTCAACCAGTCTGCATTCCCCAGTAACACCCGCACGCCTTCGACCAAAGCCGATACCCCTAGTCCTGGTTCCGTATAAAATTCCTCGGCAAGGGGGATGGTTAACTCTTGGCGGTGCGCTTCTTCCCCGATTGCCTCTGCTAGGGGATGGGTGGTGCCACTTTCTGCCGCCGCCGCCAGTTGGAGGAGGATTTCCGGAATGAAATTCCCCATCGGCAAGCAATCAGTCACGATGGGATGACCCGTGGTGAGAGTACCCGTCTTATCAAATACCACGATATCCAAGTGGTGTACCCGTTCCAGCACGTCGCCGCCTTTGATCAACAGCCCTCTTTCTGCCCCCAGACCCGTTCCTACCAAAATTGCCGTGGGGGTCGCTAAGCCTAAAGCGCAGGGGCAAGCGATGACGGAGACAGAAATTGCTAGCTTTAAACTGAGTAACAAAGCTGAGTGCTGAAAAGGTGGAGTTTCACCGCCCATGCTAATGGCGTGGTGCATCCCTGGGTGCATGACTGAGTGCATAGCTGAGTGGCTTTCCACCCCGACTGCGCTCAACATCGTGACATCAGGCCAAAGTTGAGAGCCGATAAAGTACCAAAATAGAAATGTGAAGGTTGCTGCTGCCAGAACGCCGTAGGTGAAGTACCCCGCCACCGTATCCGCCAATAGCTGCACGGGGGCTTTCCGGATTTGGGCTTCTTCGACTAGGGCAACAATTTGCGCCAGAGTCGTGTCCTTGCCGGTGCGAGTTGCCTTGATCGCGATCGCTCCCGACTGATTCAGCGTCCCAGCCGCCACCGAGTCTCCCGGTTGCTTCACGACTGGAACCGGCTCCCCAGTCAACATTGACTCATTCACCGTTGTCTGACCCGCCACCACTTCTGCATCGACCGGGATTTGTTCTCCCGGCAAAACCCGCAACCATTCACCTACTCGGACTTGCTCAACGGGGATTTCAATGCCCCCGAAGTCGCTCCCCTTGGCACTTCCTGTGGGCGTAGAGCCAGCAGCCGTAGGATTGGCAATTAAACGAGCAACTTTCGGCTGGAGCGCCAACAATGCCTGAAAGGCTGCGGCGGCACGACCTCTTGCCCGTTGCTCCAAGGTGCGCCCAAGCAGGATAAAGCCTAACAGCATGACCGGCTCATCAAAAAAACATTCCCAACCCAGCTGAGGGAATAGCAACGCCACGCAGCTAGCCGTGTAAGCTGTAAGCGTTCCTAGCGCCACCAGGGTGTTCATATTGGGAGCATTTCGCCGCAAGCCCCGCCACCCATCGACTAATATCTGGCGTCCGGGAAAGAGTAACGCTGCTGTTGCTAATCCCCAGTGAAACCAAATGTTGGTCAGGGGTGAAAAATAAGCGGGAAAAGAGATGAAGTGTTGATTGAGATGACCAATTCCGGACAGCAAAATCAGAACGCCCGCAATGAATAATTGCCTCAACTGCTGGCGATTTTCCAAGGCGTGCCGTTCTGCTGGACTCAGAGTCTCTTTTGCTTTTTCGCCTGCGTTGGTGGCGAGACGAGGCTGGGTCGGAAATCCAGCTTCTGTCACCTGTTCGGCTAACGCAACTGGGTCAATCGCACCCGCTTCGCACTCTACGACAGCGACTTCTGTCACCAGATTAACGCGGGCAGAAACGACGCCTGGATGCTGGGTTAGCTGTTTTTCTACCGCTTTCACGCAGCCTGCACATTTCATGCCTGTGACATCCAAGGCGATCGTCTCTACGGGCGATGCAGGGCTAGCGACTACGGTTTGGGGGGATTGCATAGAGAATCTTGGGACTTTCCACGACACCTCAACGCCAGACTGTTCTAGCGTCTCTATTTTGAGGTTAGGCGAAAGTCCGGGCGATCGCGCAAAAATTCTTAATCTTTTTTAAGTTAGTTACCCGCGAACGGTCAACGGCTACTCCAGCGAAGATACATCACGTAGACCAGTGCTAGAGCCTGCATTGGCATGAGCGCGGCATAGCCCCTAAAGAAGAAGTTAATCTCTAAGCTAGACATTACACTGAAATATCCCATACCTAACAAAGCTAGGAACATGGGTAAAATCAGTTTTTTGGGTTTGCGTATTAGCATATTAAGTCAGGAGAAAGATTTACAGAAGAACTTAATTTAAACATGAATAAAATATCGCTCTATCTGTTAAATTTATCGTTGCAAAAACGACAAAATACAAACAAGCAATCGCAAATAATTTGACCTAAAAACAAAACTTTTTATACAAGCATGAATTCCTCAAAAAAATAGCTGACCTAAGGGTGAATGAACCAAGGCAAGATATAGTTCTCCAGACTTTGATAAATAATACAAGCGCAACGCATGGTAGCTTAAAATTAGAAGTAGGCTCAGCACCTGTAGCTTTCGGGTCCTAAGCATTTGAACATACAAGACGGCGATTTTACGTCCCGCGATTAGTTCAAGTGTAATATGAACTGTTGCAATCAAAAAGGCAGCGAATAAAACCGGGCCGAACAGGTGTTCTGCTAAGGCGCAACTCCAATCTCCTCGCACAATTGCCATAAAAGACCGAGTCATGCCACACGTAGGACAAGGAATCCCCGTAAAGTGCCGAATTGGGCAAACTAGGAACGTTACTTTATATCCTTGGTTATAAAAGTAGGTTCCCACTAGAGGTGCTGAACATATTCCTAATATCAACCAGCGAATCCGTCGAGCATTGCTAGACAGATTAGAGCGAGATAATTTAGACATGGCTCAAGTTAAGCTAGCGTCTACCCAAGCGCTCTCGCAGGGGTCGATCTAAAACCAACCTTTCTTGCTAACAAGGTAAGTGCTGACGAATTCTTCGTCAGATTTTGTCAAATAAGTTATTCCCTCGATCAAACCAATAATGCCCATAATTGGCGAACCGATTCCACAGGTAAGCAGGCTAACCAGCAACATGATGATGCCTTCTGTGTTATAGCCAAGAACAAACTTATGGATACCTAAAGCCCCGATAAGAATCCCGCAGACTCCAGCGGCGATTTTTTTGCTGGCATCAGTAGAGTTTCCATCCCTCATTTGTGTGAACCCTTGAAAAATTTGCTTTCCGCTTTTAGTGTTCCCAGTTGGGTAACGCATCTATCACAAGACGGAAAGCATTGATTCTTCTTAACAATGAGCGCCAGGAAACATCACGCAGATCCACTACCCAAGAGGAAGAGACTTAGCAAAGTGCCGCCATTCCAGAGAGAGTGGAGGAGCATTGGTGCAAGGAGGTTGCGCGATCGCGTATACACCACTCCCAAAACCATCCCCAAAGTCGCCAGGGGCAAGATTTCTGAGAGATTCAGGTGAACAATCGCAAAGAACAAACTACTGAGCGCGATCGCTCCCCAAACGGGCATATAACGGGTGAGAGATGGCAATAGAAAACCGCGAAACAAGAACTCCTCAAACAACGGTGCCGCCACCGCCGCCGTCAAGAAAAAGATCGCCAGCGCCACACTATCTTGCCCCTCTAGAGCAATCGGTAAAATCGGATTACTGCCCCCTTGTCCTTGCCACAGCTTTTGGTTAATCAGCGACACGACAATCACCAGAGGCAGCGCGACTAAATAGCCGCCCAATCCCCAAAGAATCCAATTTCCCCGCCAATTGAATCGAAACCAACCTTCTGGCAACGGTAAAAAAGAGCGGATAGATAAATACAGAACCAGCAGACACTCGAACGCCAATGTTGCATAACTCACCAGAACAAAAGCAGCTTGTGTCCGAATATCGAAGCTGGCTCGGTTTAGCGGCAGTAAGCTAAAAAAGAGCGGCAGCAGAAATTGACCGATAAAGAAAAAGCCTACGACGAACACCTGCCAAATAATTTCGGCATTCCAAGGCGTTGTCCAAGGGAGATCGCCATTTTGAGCGAGGATGGCTTCTTTTCCCTTAATTAGCACTCCCGCTAGCAGAAAAATCAGCAATCCTAATCCCACCAATACTCCCGCTAGCGGGATTGCTCCAACAATCGCTAATTTTACAATTGCAGCTTCGGCACGTTCCTGCTCTCGTGCCTGGAGTGCCGCCAGCTCTTCCTGACGCTCCTCTACTTGGTAGAGTTTAGTCAAAGCGCGATCGCGGAACCAGCCGTCTAAATGCTCTTGAATTTGCGGCTGGGCATCCAACATCAGGCTGGGTGGCTCGCTCCAAAGTCCCACCAAAATCGCCGCTGGCTTAGTCTGTAACTCGCTCGCCGCTTCCTGTTTAGACCGATTAATTAATTCCGTCCAAGTTTTAATCGCCGCGTCTGTTTGTCCTTGTTGAGCTTGTAAAATTCCCAACCGCAAGTCAAGCTCAGCAATCAGCTTTTTTACCTTGTTGATTGACGCTGGTAATTGCGGCTGCGATCTGGCTGCATCGGGATTCAAATCAGCTTCCGATTTGAGCTTTTCGAGCTGTCCTTGCAGCTTTTCCAGAGTGGCTCGATCCTCCGAACGCGCCTCCTCATACTGCTTTTGGGCAGTTCTTAAAGGGTCTTCACCTAAAAGAGCGTTCCGGGCGTTTGTCAAATTGGCATCACCAGCTTTGTCGCCCTGCCACTCACTCGCTTGGAGTAACAAATTCGTTTGGTACAGTTCCAGGCGACCTTGAATCTGAGGCTGATTCCAGCTATCCAGTAATGAGTGGGTAATCAGAAACAAAGCCAAAATTGTCAGCAATCCCAAAAGCAACCGCTTAATTGTCATGAAAACTCCTGTAGGCTCTTAGTGTCACGGCACCTATGAGGAATATCTTAGATGCGTGTCCGGGACAGGTTAAAATTCTCCTGAACCTTTTTGCTCTTGATGATGGGCGTAGATTTCCCGCCTAGAGCATTAGGGGAACTTTACCTTACCAAACTGAGGCAGAGCCGACCTAATTCTTCTCTAGCTGAGCCAGCGAATAAGAATATGTAGGCTGCTGTCTTTGCAGTGCTAGTTTCCACGGAGGATATCACCCTGAATACTCGAGTCATTCTCGTGCGTCATGGTCAGAGCAGCTATAACAGTGAGCGTAGAATTCAGGGCCGCTGTGATGAATCAATTTTGACGGAAAAAGGTCGCGCGACTGCCCGTCAACTTGGCGCTACTCTGAGTAACTTGAAAATTGATGCGATTTACAGTAGCCCCCTGCAACGGGCGAAAGCAACCGCAGAGATCGTTCAATCCAGTTTGGCGACGCCTGCCCCCTTAACAGCGTCCGATAACTTGATGGAAATTGATTTACCCCTTTGGCAGAAAATGCTTTCCGTGGAAGTGCAGGAGAAATTTCCTGAAGATTACCAATGTTGGCATGAGCGTCCCCAGGAATTTCGGATGAGCGTCCCGACGCCAGAGGGATTAAAAGAACACTTCCCAGTCTTAGCCATCTACGAGCAAGCGCGGCAATTCTGGCAGGAAACTTTATCCCGCCATGCGGGAGAGACGATTCTCATTGTGGGGCATAACGGCATCAACCGGGCTTTGCTCAGTACGGCAACTGGAATATCGCCACAGCGCTACCATTCGATTCAACAGTCGAATTGCGGCATCAGCGTGCTAAATTTTGCCGCTGGTTGGGGCAAACCGGCGCAATTAGAGTCGATGAATCTCACTGCCCATGTGGGAGAAGTGCTGCCAAAGCCGCGTCCGGGCCATCGCGGACTCCGTTTGTTGCTGGTACGCCACGGGGAAACCGACTGGAATCGCCAGAAACGCTTTCAAGGGCAAATTGATGTGCCCCTCAACGATAACGGTCGAGAACAAGCCCGGAAGGCAGCAGAATTTCTCAAAGATGTACCGATTGACTTTGCTGTGACTAGCCCAATGCTGCGTCCCAAGGAAACAGCCGAGATTATTCTGAAATATCACCCCAACGTCCAGATTGAACTACAGGCACCTTTGGCAGAAATTGGTCACGGGCTGTGGGAAGGGAAATTTGAAGAAGAAATCGAGCTGTCGTATCCGGGGATGCTGCAACAGTGGCGAGAGTTTCCGCAGACGGTGCAGATGCCAGAAGGAGAAAACTTGCAACAAGTTTGGGATAGAGCGATCGCAGCTTGGCAAGACATGGTCGCGTCTTATTCTGGAGATCGACCGAAAACAGGTTTGGTGGTCGCTCACGACGCCACGAACAAAGTCTTACTCTGCTACCTTTTGGGTTTAAATCCAGAAAATTTCTGGAGCATTAAGCAGGGGAACGGGGCAGTGACTGTCATCGACTATCTTCAAGGGCCAGAAAGTACGCCGGTGCTGCAAGCGATGAATGTCACAACTCACTTAGGTGGGGGCGTTCTCGATCAAACGGCTGCCGGTGCATTGTAGAGTGATGAGTTATGAATTTTGAGTTTTGAATGAAGAAGCTTTTTATCTCAAAACTCAAAACTCAAAACTCGAAACGATTATGAATGAACTGCTCCAACAAGTACGGGTCATCGACCCAGTTTCTGGAACCGACCAGATTGCCGATATTCTGATTGCTGACGGTTATATCCAAGCAGCCGAAACTGAAATTTCTGACTTGTCCGCTGACACAACCGTCCGGGATTGTCGTGGATTTGTCGTAGGGCCAGGGTTAGTAGATTTATACAGCCACTCTGGTGAGCCTGGGTTTGAAGAGCGGGAATCCTTAGCCTCGCTCGTTGATGCGGCAGCAGCCGGGGGCTTTACTCGACTGGCAATCTTGCCCGATACCCTACCCGTTCTCGACAATCTAGGGGGTTTAGCCTACCTTCAACAATCTAAAATCCAACATCCAAAATCCAAAATTGAATTTTGGGGGGCGCTGACGCTCGGTATCCAAGGGCAGCAGATGACATCTCTGGCTGAACTGGCGGCGGCTGGGGTGGTAGGCTTTGCAGACGGTCAGCCAGTGCAGAATCTAGCGCTGCTGCGCCGCCTGTTGGAATACCTCCAGCCGTTAGGAAAACCTGTGGCGTTATGGCCTTGCGATCGCGCTTTGAGCGGCAATGGGGTAATGAGAGAAGGCTCGGCGTCGATTCGCTTTGGGTTGCCAGGAAACCCAGCGATCGCAGAAACATCGGCGCTGGCTGCTTTGCTGGAAGTGGTGGAAGCTACTCGCACCCCTGTCCATATCATGCGCGTTTCCACTGCTCGCAGCGTTGAGCTAATTGCGAATGCCAAGGCGCGGAATTTACCAATCGCCGCGAGTACTACCTGGATGCATTTATTGCACAATACGGAGGCGGTAAGCAGTTACGACTCGAACTTGCGACTAGAACCCCCTCTCGGCAATTCTTCAGACCAAGCGGCGCTGATTCAGGGGATACAGAGTGGGGTGTTAGACGCGATCGCGATTGACCATACTCCCTACACCTACGAAGAGAAAACGGTCGCCTTTTCCGAAGCACCCGCGGGCGCAATTGGTCTAGAGTTGGCTTTATCGCTTCTGTGGCACACCTTTGTTGCGACTGGCGACTGGTCAGCTTTAGAACTGTGGCGGGTTTTAAGTACCCATCCGGCGGAGTGTTTGCAGCAAAAACCGCCAGCGATCGCGCCCGGTCAACCGGCTGAACTGGTCTTATTTGATCCCCAGTTAAGCTGGACAGCAGACAGACAAACCCTGAAATCCCGCTCAGAAAATACCCCTTGGCTAGGGCGCTCGCTGACGGGTCGGGTTTTACAAACTTGGGTAATGGGTAATTAGTCAGTCAAAGCGAAGAAATATCTAACGGTAGGGGCGGGTTAAGCGAGGGGTTTAGTGACTCACAAATATCTTGGTGAAACTCGCCCCTACTCCCTACTATTCCTTGGTATAAGCTGGAGCGCTATCCACTTCTCCGGCACGTTGGAGGGGCCAAAAGCGCACCACAGCACGACCAATAATTTTTTCGCGGGGGACAAAACCCCAATAGTGGCTGTCGTAACTGTTGTTGCGATTATCACCCAGTACCAGGTAGGAGTTTTCTGGCACCGTCACCGGCCCATAGGTATACTGTGGCTGTTCTTCAATATATTTTTCTGACAGGGGTTTCCCGTTGACATACACCCGTCCCCCTTTCACCTCTATCTTTTCCCCAGGTAAACCAATCACGCGCTTAATAAAAGCATCGTGAAAGTTTTGCTTTTCTAGCGCTTCGGTCGGCGCAAACACCACAATGTCGCCCCGCTGCGGAGATCGGAAGTTGTAACTAACCTTGTCTATAATCAGACGGTCATTGATTTGTAGTGTAGGCAGCATTGAACCCGAAGGAATGTAGCGTGCTTCCGCCACAAAAGAGCGAATTCCAAAGGCCAGAATGGCGCTCAAGCCAATCGTTTTTATTCCCTCTATGAAAGGATTTTCGGCTTTTGGTTGGGGGTTGAGGTCAGGTTGTTGATTCTGCACGTCAGTCATAAACGGTTAATCACTCAAGCAAATGAATGAAATTGATTCCCTAGGTAATTATTTATTTTAAGGAAGACGGATGATTCGCTATATATATTGTGTACAAATTTTGTCTAAATATATCCGGCTAATATTACAGATATTTAGCTTCTGTCGTTTACCCGGTTGCTGGATGGTCAGTTTAGAAAAGTGCCATCTTACGACAAAGCGCGATCGCACCATACAATTGTCGCTCACACTTAACTACTGCATCAACAACTGATTACCATGTTTTCTGTCCCCTCTCTGTTGATTCGCAATGCTCGAATTCTCCTGCCTACGGGTGAATTTTTGGTTGGGGAGGTGCAAACCTTGGGTCGGGAAATTGTCCGGGTTGCACTAAAATCCTAGCATCTGGAAATCCTAGCATCTGATAGTCTACTAGTGGATAAAGAGATAGACGTTCAAGGTCTGACTTTGTTGCCGGGAGTCATCGATCCGCAGGTACACTTCCGAGAACCGGGACTCGAACACAAAAAAATTTGTTCGCGGCGAGTTGTGCTTGTGCTAAAGGCGGGGTAACGTCGTTTCTGGAAATGCCCAATACTCGCCCTCTGACAACTACCCAGGCGGCTCTCGATGATAAGTTGCGACGAGGTGCCCAGAAGTGCTTAGTTAATTATGGCTTTTTTATTGGGGCAACCGGAGCAAATCTGCCGGATCTTCTAAAGGCGCATCCACCTGTGGAATCAAAATTTTTATGGGGTCGATGCACGGTCAATTACTGGTGGATCGAGATACGGTATTGGAGTCTATTTTTGCAAAGGGAAATCGCTTAATTGCCGTTCACGCAGAAGACCAAGCTCGGATAAACCAGCGACGACAAGAATTTGCTGGAATTCACGATCCAGCCATTCACTCTCAAATTCAGGATAATCAAGCCGCTCTTTGAGCTACCGAATTGGCGCTCTATTTATCTAAAAAGTATCAGCGACGCTTGCATATTTTACATCTGTCCACAGCCCAAGAAGCCGATTTATTACGTCAAGATAAACCGAGCTGAGTGAAAGCAGAAGTGACGCCGCAACACTTGCTGCTGAACACCAGTGCTTATGAGAAAATTGGCATTCTGGCGCAGATGAATCCGCCATTGCGATCGCCCCACGACAACGAAGTTCTTTGGCAAGCGCTACTCGATGGCTTCATTGATTTTATCGCCACCGATCGTACCCCCCATACCCTCGAAGAAAAAGCCCAAGAATACCCCAATACCCCTTCTGGAATGCCTGGAGTTGAGAGATCTCTGCCCCTGATGCTGACTTCAGCCATGCAAGGACGCTGTAGTGTTGCCCTTGCGAACTGGATGTCTGCGGCTGTCGCTAAGGCGTATCAGATTCCCAAAAAAGGTGCGATCGCTCCCGGTTATGATGCCGATTGAGTTCTTGTAGATTTGGACAATTATCGTCCAGTATTGCGCGAAGAATTGTTCACCAAATGCGGCTGGAGTCCCTTTGAAGGCTGGATTTTGACGGGATAGCCTGTTCATTCACCATTGCTGGCGGTCAGGTTGTTTATGAGCGGGGGAAGCTGAATCTAGAAGTGCGGGGTGAAGCCTTGACATTTAACGAATAATTAAACGCTCTCGGTACGCCAAGGTAAGCGCAAAGGTACGCAAAGGAAAGACGCGATAAATCAGTCTCTAAACGAGAGCGAACCTTTGTGTTTAAAATTTTATTGACTTAACATCAAACCCACCGACGGGAATCAGGTTGGCTTGGCGACCATTATTCGCACAGTAGGTTAGATGGACGCTTAAAAAGCTGGGCGGCTGATATGGCAACCGTTCTGCCCACTCTATCGCCACAATTCCCAGGGGCACCTCGAATCCTTCCCAGTAGGTTTCTAAATTCAAAGCTTCGACTTCTTCTGGCTGCAAGCGGTATAAATCCAGATGATACAGGGGGAGGCGTCCTTGTGCGTACTCGTTAATCAGAGTGAAGGTGGGACTCACAATCGGCTCGGTAATGCCCAAACCCTCGCCAATGCCTTGCACCAGCGTGGTTTTGCCAGCGCCCAAGTCGCCTTCTAATAAAAGTACATTACCGGCGGGGAGGGATTGACCGAGTGCAATCCCTAGCGATCGCGTCGCCGCCGCATCGGCAAGAGAAATGACAATTGACTCCAAATTACTCAAAACTCAAAATTTAAAACGCTTAAAAGTACACTACCAGCGCGGAGGGATTGACTGAGAGCAATCCTAAGCGATCGCGTCGCCCCGGCATCGGCAAGAGAAATGACAATTGACTCCAAATTACTCAAAACTCAAAACTCAAAACTCTACTGCCTGGGCGCGACTATACCACCTCAGCAACACCCGTGCCAGCCGCTCAGGATTGTGGCGTACATAACCCGTCTCTGGGTCTTCATCCATCACGTTGGTTAAAACAATGCGACGCCCCAGCAGCCCAATGGCTTCTCGATCTAGAAAAACCGGATGGGAACTTTCTTGAGCATAGCGAATCAGGGCATTCGCACTTGGAACTTTCCGCTGCACCAAGACGGCGTTAAATAGCGGTCGTCCGCAAGCGGCATCAATGGCGCGAATGTGGTCTGCAACCGTGTAACCTTGGGTTTCTCCCGGTTGGGTCATGATGTTACAGACGTAGATGCGGGGAACCTGTTTTTGGGCGATCGCTTCGGCAATCTCTGGCACCAATAAATTGGGAATCACGCTTGTATAAAGGCTTCCAGGGCCGATGATAATGTAATCGGCTTCCTCAATTGCCTGTAAAGCTTTAGGCAAAGCGGGGGGGTTGCTAGGAATGCAACCAATTTTCTTAATCTGACCATTGGCTTCTGTAATGCTCGATTCCCCCTCAATGGTGCGTCCATCCTCTAACTCAGCCCAGAGGCGAACATCGCACAACGTTGCCGGTAGCACCCGCCCTCGCACAGCTAAAACTTGAGAACTGGCAGCGATCGCTTGCTCCAAATCTCCGGTAATATCGCTCATTGCCGTCAGGAATAGGTTGCCAAAACTATGACCGTTCAGACCATCCCCAGCCTTAAAGCGATATTGAAACAATTCGGTCAATAACTTTTCTTGGTCTGCCAATGCCGCGATACAGTTGCGAATGTCTCCCGGCGGTAGGACGCCAATTTCTCGCCGCAGACGACCAGAGGAGCCGCCATCATCTGCAACCGTTACAATCGCCGTAATGTGGGCGCTGTATTCCTTCAATCCTCTGAGCAAAGTAGAAAGTCCGGTGCCACCGCCGATTGCCACGATTTTTGGTCCCCGGTTGAGTTTGCGATGCGCCAACAGCACATCAATCAGTTCTTCATCCTGGGAAGGCTTCAGTACCTCGGTAATCGCTCCCATCGAGCGGGTTTGTCCTAAAAAAATAAAAAATAAACCCAAGCCAATCGCGATTGGACCGGAAACATAATTGGGAATAATCGTGGTAATCGCTTCCAGAATGTTCCCAATGAACTGAATCAATAAGAAAATTGGGGTCAGTTTCACCCAAATCGCCAAACCTAGGCTGGTTAGCAGCACGCCTCCCACACTGATCAGCAACCAGCGTTTTACTAATAGTCCGGGCGCTAACCACTTAAACCAGCTATTGACTCGTTGGGGCGTCCTAGGCTTAAAACTCCAGACCATATGCGAATCTTGTTTGAGCGTGCGTAAGGCTTGTTTGAAAATAACGTTTGACATTGCGGATTCCTAGGGGACACAAAGGCAAGACTCGACTTTAACGTTGCTTGGCGAATCCACTCAAGTAGGCGCGATTGATGAATCGTCTCTACGGATTGATTGGACTGGCACGGGGAAGGCAGAAGTTGCTACCCACTGAGCAACACTAAGGCTGTGCCCATCAGAATACATTTTCACTAAGCCACTCAGATGTGACATACGAAACTAAGAAACAGAGGAGGGGATTTTTCAACTCAGCTTATGATAGGTTGCGATGGTTTGCTGCTTGGATCAGGAATCAAGATGTTACGACTCAGTGATTAGACCCGCTTGTTGCTTCTAAGCGTTCAATTAACCGATTGCAGTTCCCCCTTGAGTGAATCCCCAAAGCTAGGCTAGATGGAAAAGCGTATTTTAGGATTAGACCCCGGACTTGCCAGATTAGGATTTGGGACAATTGTCTGCCAAAAGGTAGATTATGCCGCAGCGGCAGGTGGCGATCGCGCGAAGCGCCAAGTAAAAACTGCGTCTGAGGTGGTAAGTTTACTAGATTTTGGCGTGATTCAGACCTCGGCAAAGACGGAGATGGGGGAGCGACTCCGCACGATTTACGAGGATTTGCACACGCTGATGGAGCAGTGTCAACCCCATCTGGTGGCAATCGAGAAATTGTTTTTTTATCGGATGGGAAACACGATTGTGGTGGCTCAAGCACGGGGGGTGCTGATGTTGGTGTTGGCACAGCACGGGGTTCCGTTTGTTGAGTTTACGCCTGCCCAAATTAAACAAGCGCTGACTGGCATGGGAAATGCGGATAAGTCCGAAGTGCAGCAAGCCGTGGCGCGGGAGTTAAATTTGGGCTACATTCCGAAGCCGGATGATGCCGCCGATGCCCTTGCTGTAGCGTTAACGGCGTGGTTTCAGGAGTAAAGGCGATCGCTTTCTGGAGACTGAGTGCGGTGAAGCCCAAAGAGCGATCGCTCTTACTCTTGACATTTCTGCCTTCTTTCCGATGATTTGGATTAATCTTTACTTGTATGCTATTTGACGAGGAGACTTCTAAAAGATTAATGATTCTGATGTTCAGTAGCGTCAAAGCTGAATAAAGATGCTGGGCAACTGAAGCCGAGCCATCTTCAAAAACTTGGTTCTACCGTCAATCGGTTTTTCTTTGCTGAAGTCTCTAACAAAAACTTTTTGGTGAGATGAGGAGTTGACCGTATGAAAAAGATGAGTCGCTGGGGCAAGCCTATCGCTCTCTTTAGTTTAGGCTTGAGCGTCGTGGGAAGTCTGAATTTTCCCACTCCTGCCATTAGCACAACCACAACTGCTAACACGATTGCACAATCAGAACAGAACTCAGTTCAACCTGGGGGCAGCTTTGAAATAGCGCAAAGTCTGGTAGGACAATGCCGCGCTACGAAAGCGCGGATTTTTGTCTATACGCAGCGATCGCTCTCCAGCCAAACGATTAGAACGCTCGCTGCTGGCGAACAAGTTACCCTTGCAGACAATGGCAGCGCTGGTTTTATCGCCATCAGTGCCCCTGTAACCGGGTATGTCCAAGCAAGAGACCTCACAACCTGCTCTGGAGTCAATCCTACCCCTAGACCTACTCCCAGCCCTACCCCGACTCCCAACCCAACTCCCAGCCCGAATCCCAGACCGAATCCTACAACTAGCCTTTGCCGCGTCATTACCTACAAGGGCGCTGAAGGGATGGCTATTCGTACCGCACCCGGCAAAAACGGTACTAGAGTTGGCGGAGTTAAGTTTGGAGATAGAGTCACCCTCAGAACCAGTCCTCCAGCATTCACCTTCGACGCCGAACGCCGTGCCTGGGTTCAGATTACAGCCCCTGTTGCCGGATGGATTTCTTACGGGTTTCCCAGTTCAAACTCGACCAATCTCGGCACTTGTCGCTAGGCTTCATCGTCTATTAAGCTAAAGCCATAAAAGCAAAATCACCCCATTTGAATTGCCAAAATTCGGAAATGGGGTGATTTTCTATTAAGCGTGAATTCAATTTTACGATTCAGTTTTAATGAGGGAATCAACCTCGATTAATTGAGCATTAAACAATTAGCTATTGGCTCACAGGGAAGTCTGATAGTAATTTTAGGGATTCAGACAAAATTTATACTACTCTACTTGCCGAACTGACATCCGGTGCAGCGGCAGAGTCAGGACAGAAGTAAAGGTCAACAAGTAAGAAAAAGCAGCCGTTAACTTCAAACTCATCAACAAAATCTCCCACTCAGGGTGGCTAAACTTCAGGATACCTACAACAACGCAGTAAACTATCCAGTAAGTAAAGCTCATTGTCAATAGCATTTCCTCCGTTTCTTCAAGCTCATCCACCTGAGTTTGTTTGTCAACGGATAGTAAGAAAAGTCCAGCAATACTACCCACAAAAGAAACAAAAAGTAAATATTCGTGCCAGTTCAGATTTGGCATTAGCCTATCCCCTTTATCCCCAAATTATGAATTGGGGATCAGTCTAAAGGATAATTTTCCTGGGATAAAGCAATAGTTACAAACTGCAATCTAAAGCCCTTGAAAGTTTAAAGTTTTGTAAAAAGTATCGGTCAAGGGCATTCTTTTCTGAACCAGCAGAAGGCGACTTAACACCCCTCTGGCTGGGTTTCACAGGCACCGATACTCACCCAACTGCTAGAACCATCTGCCCAATGTTCCTTTTTCCAGATGGGGGCATTGTGCTTTAGGGTATCAATTGCATATTGGCAGGCTTCAAAAGCTTCTGAGCGGTGAGGACACCCAACCGCAACCAACACGCTGATTTCGCCAATCTGCAAGCGTCCGATGCGATGGTGAATCACTACTCGATTGACATCCTGCCAGGTTTGGCGGATATTGGCAGCAATTTGACTAAATATGTGCAAAGCCATCGGTTCGTAGGCTTGATACTCCAAAGCAACCACCGGCTTCCCATCAGTTTGATTGCGTACCATTCCACTCATGACTACCACGGCTCCGTTGGCAGGATCGTCCGCTAGTGAGTAGACTTCCTCCATTGATAAGGGAGCGAAGCTAATCGTAAAACTATCTTTCGCGGAGGGTTGATTGGGAAGGTTTAGGAGAGTGGTGACGCCATTCATCACGTTGAAATCCTGAGAAAGGAACTGGATCTATTTTGATCGATCCAGCACCCGCATTACCCTAAGCGATCGCTCCTTGGACTTGTTGTCTCAGATTGTGTTGTTCCAGATTGTGTCGATCTACCCCAAGATTTTGCAGAACCCTGGCTGCTAAACCTTGCCACCGCCCATCAGATATAGGAGCGCCATACGGACAGCCACGCCGCTAGTCACTTGCTGAGAGATTAAGCTGAACTGGGGGTCGTCCATCAAGTCAGAGCTAATTTCTACGCCTCGGTTGACGGGTCCTGGGTGCAGTACCTTAACGTCAGGTTTGCAGAGTTTCAGGCGATCGCGTGTTATCCCATACCGCTGATGGTACTCTCGCAAACTCGGCAGCAAATGCTGCGTCATCCGTTCCTTTTGCAGCCGCAACGTCATCACAAAATCAGCATCTTGTAAAGCGGGTTCCAAATCCCAGTGGAGAAAAAGCTTGCGGCTGGGAATGGGGGATTGGTCGTGGGTGCTTGGTAACGGGCGATCGGCTCCCTGGCTCCCCTCCTCAGCGCCATAGGCGGCAAACAACTGAGGGAGAAGCGTGGGGGGTCCTGCTAAGTGAACCTCCGCACCCGTTGCCGTTAAACTCCAGATATTTGACCGGGCAACCCGCGAGTGGAGAATGTCGCCGACAATGGCAATTTTTTTATCTTTGAGCAGTTCAAGTCGCGGGTGATCTGGGTCTAACAGGGTACAGATGGTGAAAAGATCCAGCAATGCTTGGGATGGATGTTCGTGCTGACCATCCCCGGCATTGAGGACGCCCACCTTTGAACCTAAGCGATCCATTTCGGCAGCGATCGCTTGCGGCACCCCCGCCTCCCGATGACGAACCACCATCATGTCCGCACCCATCGCTAAATAGGTTTTCGCCGTATCTAAAATGGTCTCTCCTTTCGTTAGAGAAGACGTTGCCGCGGCAAAGTTCAGCGTATCGGCAGAGAGACGCTTTGCTGCTAGTTCAAAACTGCTGCGGGTGCGGGTAGAGGATTCAAAAAATAGATTGGCTACCACCTGACCTTGTAACGTTGGCACTTTCTTCGTGCGTCGCGACAGTACCTCTCGGAAACTGGCGGCAGTTTGCAACACAGTATCGTATTCAATTGGGGTGAAATCAGCTAAGGAAAGAACGTGGTGACGAGTCCAGGTAGTGGTAGCCATTAGGTGTGGTCAGTAGCAACGAACAACGAACAGAAGACAACTGACTGCTCATCTAGATACTACATTCAAAGCCGCTGAGATTAGCGTCAGGAAAGTCAAGAACCCCAATGCATCTAGCGTCGTAGTCAGCAGCGGACCGCTAATGAGTGCTGGATCTAAGTTCAACCGTTTGATACCCATTGGCAGCAAAGTCCCTAGGGTGGCAGCCATCAAGACATTGATAGCCATCACCAGTCCTGCAACCAACCCCACCCATCGCTCATTGGCAGGAGACCAAATCAAAGAAAGGGCACCCAAGGCAAAACCCAGTGACAAGGCTGTACCCAAGCCAGCGAGAATTTCCTTACGGAGAAGTTTCAGCGTATCCTGTGGTGTTATTTCACCTACACCTAGTCCGCGCACAGTCACCGATAAGACCTGAAAGCCGACATTGCCACTACTATTGGCTAAAATTGGCATGATGATTGCCAAAACGGGCACTGATGAAATCGTTCCCTGAAAAGGCGCGATCGCATTGGCGGCTCCGACATAGAGAATAATATTCCCTAACAGCCAAGGCAGACGCTTACGAAGCGTCACCAAAGGAGGCGACAAGGCGGCTTCATCACCGCCACTGACTCCCGCTAGTTTCTGAATGTCTTGTGTGGCTTCCTCTTCTAGAATGTCTACCACGTCATCAATGGTGACAATCCCCACTAACCTATCTTCGCGGTCAACCACAGGCACGGCGATCAAGTCATAGCGCTTCATTAGTTGCGCGACTTCTTCTTGGGGCGTTTCTGTGTAAGTTTTGACAACGCGATCGCTCGCAATATCCCCAATCAGGGCATTGGGAAGCGAAAACAACAGTTGCCGCAACGATACAACCCGAACGAGCTTGCGGTTGTCGTCGGTGACGTAGGCGTAGTAAATTGTTTCCTTATCTTCGTCACTGACACGGATTTTGCTCAAGGCTTCTCCGACCGTTAAGCCTTCGCGCAGCCGTACATATTCCGTCGTCATTACCCGACCCGCCGTGCCTTCGGGATAGCCCAGAATCCTGGCAGTTGCCTGCCGTTCTTCAAGGCTGAGTTGCTGCAACAGCCGCTTCACAATGCCTGCGGGTAGCTCGTCAAACAGTTCCGCCCGGTCATCCGGTCGCATCGCCTCTACAATCTGACACACCTGGTTATCGTGCAGCGAACCAATTAGTTCTTCTTGCACTTCCGGAGGCAGATATTCAAAGACATCAATGGCTTGAGCTTTATTAAGCAAGCGAAACGCGATCGCTCGCTTGGATGGGGGCAGTTCGACAATGTAATCCCCTACATCAACCGCCGGTAAGCGATTTAGCTCAGACTTAAGCTGATTTAAGTCAGCAATATCCGACAGTGCAACACGTCCTTCCTGAGTGAGCATAGAAACCTCCTAGTCTCCCCCCCGCGCTGGGAGAGACTGACCCGCCCAGGCGCTAGAGGAGCTTACTACTGTCACCTAATGGACTTCGGTCCATAAATTCCGCAGAAATCTACACTGATATTGCTCAGCAGTATCAGTAAAACTATGCTATCCCCTCAAGGTGCCATTTACCATTGGGGGCTATCAAAAAATCTATCTAAAGACAGATTTCAAAAGCGATGAGGCGTACAAAAAATTATTGGGTTCCTCTATTAACTGGAGCGATTGTCGCCAGTCTGAGTAGTTGCGCTTCTTTACCGACAAACAGCGAAAGAGACAAAGCTGGCTTACCTCCTGCTCATGCTATTGAAGCCAGCAAAACTACGACGAAAGCGTCAGATGCCAGCCGATTGTTGACGGGTGCGATTAGCCAAGCAACAACAACCGCTCCCTCAAAAAACAATGTCACCGTCACCATCTATCAACCCGATACTCAGTGTGAAGCGCTAGTACCGGAAAAAGTAGACGTTTCAGCGGTTGAAAGCGTCCAAGCAGCGGTAGGCAAAGTTCTGGAGGAGCGGGACACCGCCGACTTTAATTTAGCTGGGTATCGTGTCAGCGTGAATCCCAGCAATCGAGTTGCCACGGTTGATTTGCGAATTGCACCCGGTTCCCAGCGGAAATTTGTGTCCCTTTCGAGCTGCGAACAATTTGCTCTGTTCGGTAGCCTCAGAAAAACCCTCACTGCGAATTCTCAATGGAAGATAAAAGATGTCCGCTTCACAGAGCAGGGCCAAGACATCTCCCTTTAAAGTTTCGATTAAAGTTTGGAGACAGCAGCACAACCGCGTAGATACCACCGCCACGGCAAATCGATTCCCTGTGATAAACCAATCCGAGTTGTTTGAACAAGTTCCGGCATAAATTGTGACTGACGATGCTCTAGCCACAGGGGTTGACCGGGTTGTAAAACTTGTGCATTTAATATGCTGTCAATTTGTAAGGCGCGGCAGAGTTTACCTGGCCCAGCGGCGATTCGATGGGGTTTCGAGCGATCGCTCTCTTTGATCCAGGGCGGTATAGACTCTAGTTGCAAAGCCCGAATCAAGACAGCACTGGGAATGCTGTCCTGGTCTGTGACCACGTTCAGGCAGTAGTAAATTCCGTAAATTAAATAAACATAAGTTCTCCCGGCTGGCCCGAACATTACCCAGTTGCGCTCGGTTCGTCGCCGATAGGCATGGCAAGCCGGATCTTCAGGGCCATAGGCTTCCGTTTCCACGATTAGCCCTCGGATGATTTCTCCATCAGGCATCTGTCGCACCAACGTGCAGCCCACCAAATCAGGTGCAACTTCAGTGGATGGGCGATCTAGCCAACAAACTTCTACAATTTGGGTATTTTTAATCAGATTCATCGTTAAATATACTTAAGATATACCAAACCACCCCGTTCAACTCATAAAAACTCATGGATGTCAAGCTAGTTTTAGCAGCCTTAACACTTGTTTTTACCGTATCGTGCCTATTTTTTGGCACTAAAAATGGATTTTACGATTCAGACAACTATCACGGAAACGGTTCTGCTCATTAAGATCGCTGTTAGCCAGTCAATTTTGGATTTTAGAGTTTGCGGAGGTCGGAGTTTCTAAGCCTCCGATGATTTTGGATTGAATCTAAAATCCAAAATCTAAAATTGAAAATCGAATGATGAGTCAACCCCCCCCGGTATCCTCTCACGGCTATGACGAACTAGCCTATTTTCCCTATGGCGTCGGTCATGGCGACGAAGGCGTCTGCTTACTGGTACGGATGGGGCCACACCGCATTCTCCTAGACTGTGGTTTGGCGGACATTTCCTCGCTCAAAGGTGAGGGAATTCCTCCAGCAGATTTAGTGCTGTGTAGCCACGCCCATCCGGATCACGCTAGGGGATTGCTGGCGCTGCATGAAAGCTTCCCTCAGTTGCCAGTCTATGCAAGTGAATTGACAACCCAGCTGCTGCCACTGAATTGGCCTGAGATAGCTCCGCAGAATCTGCCGCAATTGTGTCAGGCATTGCCGATGCGATCGCCTGTCGAATTCAAAGAGGGATTGAGTGCGGAATTATTCCCAGCCGGACATTTACCAGGCGCATCTGCCATCTTGCTGACCTACACGAGTCGCCACCGCTCTTACACCCTACTTTACACAGGTGACTTTTTCCTTTCAAACTCGCGGCTGGTGGAGGGGTTGCCGCTAGAAGCATTGCGAGGCTTAGAGCCAGATGTGCTAATTGTGGAAGGCAGTTACGGCACAGCGCGTCATCCCCACCGGCGGAACCAAGAAAATCAGCTGGCAGAGCGAATTAATCAAGCGATCGCTCAAGCGAATTCTGTCTTGATGCCCGTGCCAACTTTGGGACTGGGGCAAGAACTCTTGATGCTCTTGCGGAGTCACCACTTATTCACGGGTCGCAACCTCGATATCTGGGTAGATGGTAACGTGGCAGCTGGCTGCGATGCCTATTTGGATATTCTCACCAACCTCCCAGCCTCTGTGCAAAATTTTGCCCGTCATCAATCCCTATTTTGGGATGAACGGGTGCGTCCCAGAGTGCGTCGGTTGCTTCCAGAACAACGTCCCTCTGTCGGTCAGTCTCCATGCATTATCCTGACTGAGGAAAACCACGATCTTAGAGAATACTGTCAACCAGGCACCGGGCCGTGGGTGTTATTACTGCCCCAGCAACCCAGGTTCTCCCAAGAGCCTAGTTACTCATCGTTGACGATACAAAACTATTTGCTTGCCCAGCATTCTGATGGGCTGGGAACCACCCAGGTGATTCACAATATCCGTCCTCAGCACGTAATTTTTGTTCATGCCTCTCCCACCTACCTGGCTGATTTAACCGGGTTGGAGGAGTTGCACAACCGTTACCACTTGCATTCTCCACCGGCTGGGACGCTGGTAGAACTCCCGATTGGCGAGACGTTTGTGCAACCGGCGGCACCCGAAACCAGTTACGAAGGGGAGCTGACGGAACTGGGAACAGTCGTTACCATCACCCTACCGGAGGCGATCGCTGCCGATCCCCGTTGGCAACACTTTGCTGATACTGGTTTAGTGGAAGCCCGGTGGCAGGGTGAGGAACTGGTATTGCGCGGATTATCCCAACGAGAACTTTTAAGCCAAAGCAGCGACGCCAGAGTCCCCATGAATGTTGAGTGCTGCGGCAACTGCCTACACCAACGGGGGCAGCGCTGTTGGAATCAGGACTCGCCCCTGTATGGATTTAAGGTGACACCTGAAGGATACTGTCCAGTTTTTGAACCGGCGCATCCGCCTCCAACCCCTTCAGATGACGACCTAGAAAGCCTCGAAGATTGAAAAAGATAAGAAATGAAATCAAAAATTAAAAATGAAGCATCCCCCATTTCTAATTTTTGATTTTGCATTTTTAATTCCTCAGTCTGGATTCGAGTCGGGGAAACGCGGACGAATTTGTTCGGCTTCCGGACAATCGTCAGAGACAAGTGGTTCAGCATTGCCTCTGGGCACTGAAGCCAGCTTTTGTGTCACAGCACCAATGCTTTCGAGGCGAACCATTTCTTCCCAAGAACAAGCTTCATCTTCTTCTTCGGTTTCATAGCGGAGCGTGACTAAATCTCCTTCAATGTCAACGATGCGAGCGCGTTCGATCCAGCGTTGTTGGTCCCGCAAGAAAATACAGACCTCACGACCATCGCAACAGAGTTGATAAATCTTGCGGTGTAGCATGGGTTGCTTCTCCTGAGCAGATAAGTTGTGCAATTCTTCATGGAGCCTGCATACCTTTTTTTAGGTATCCAGCTTCTCTCAAACGTAATCGGGGTTGAATCCTGCCATTCTCCCAGGCTCCTGTCCTTATCTTTACCTATTTTTCCCAAAAGCCTGGAATGTGGGATTTGGGTTGGGTTTCTTAGGGGCGCAAGGCTTTGCATCCCTAAAGCCTGGGAATGCCGATTTTGGATAGGCAAGGAAGCCTCTTGGTCAGCCCCATGCCAATTTTTGGAAAGATGTGGAAATCGAGGGTAGGGACAAGGGTTCAAAGTGAGCGTTCTAGATGATATTGCCGATTTAATTTCAAAGTTTAGCTTGAATCCTGCGGCATTTAAGATAGGGATTGTAGGATACTCCCTCTGGTAGAATGCGCGCACTCCCATCCTCATTCAGGGTTTTTACCACTAAGGGAAACTTGAATCAAGGCAGCTACGAGTATCAATGAGTCTTTTGAGATGAGTAATGGGAAGGCAACTGGTGACAAAAAGCCTTGACTGGCAACCAGTCCAACCTTGTAGCAGTCAATTCAGTCATCCTAACTCTCGCTTTGTTTAGGAAGCGCACCTAGCTGAGATTGGTAGTTCTTATTAATCATTCTAATAATTCTTGGCCCAGGTCGGCAGCGAATAAATAAAAATTCTACTGATATCAAAGTTTTTCTATCGTTTTGGCAGCCGTGCCGCGATCACGATGCCTTGTAGTTATCAAAGAACGGTTTCAGGGCTTGTATCCGAGGCGATATCAGCGCTACGCTCTGCCGTGCTTCTCTTTGAATCTTACCGGCATTCAATGCCTGGTGTAAGGTGTCAAGAGCTTCTAAATCCGCCGATTGGTAGCCTTTCATCACTAACACTTGGCGAATCAGACCTTCAGAAGCGACGCTGAGGCAACCTGTTTGGAAAGCTGACTTTACAAGTGTGCGAATCATGGCGACCTGTTTATCCTTGATTTGCTGAGATATCTATCTTTGAGTATGAAATACTTTCCAAGATTAGGAATTGATGGTAATCCGCCATTTTTTGTGATTTTAGACCGTATTTTTAGGTGATCGAGGTCACAAATGGCAAAACCAAGCGGATGCTTGACAAAAGAAGAGTTTACTGCGGTTGCTTCTCTACTGAGCAAGCTGTCGATTTAATCCTATAGATAGATTGACCGTATAAAACAGCTTAGTGCAGCGACTGTTAAGGATGTGTAAAGTAGATATGGGAATTTCAAGAAATGTTTGTTAAAGTTTGAGACAATCAGCAAATCCTCCATAGAAACGGAAAAAGACGGGTGTACGCGATCGCCACTAAGCAGCAGCTCTACAAAACCTACATCCTCTCAGACCAAGCCGCTCAGTCCCATCTAGAGGTCGTTCCAGAGCGAGGCGGTATCGTTACTAGCCTACGCATCCAAGGACAAGAAATCCTCTACCTAGATGCAGAGCGGTTTGCCAATCCAGACTTGAGCGTTAGAGGCGGGATTCCGATCCTGTTTCCCATCTGCGGCAACTTACCCGAAAGTCAATACACCTATCAAGGTCAGCCCTACACCCTCAAGCAACACGGCTTTGCCCGCGATATGCCTTGGGAAGTCACCGACCAAGTGACTCAAGACCTAGTGAGCCTTACCCTTGTCCTTAACAGCAACGACCAGACACGTGCCGTTTACCCGTTTGACTTTCAACTCGCCTTCACTTACCGTCTGTTGGGTAACACGCTAGAGATTCGGCAGCGCTACACCAATCACTCAGCCGAGCCGATGCCCTTCTCCACGGGTCTGCATCCTTACTTCTGGACACCCGAAAAAACCGGAATCAAGTTTGGAATTCCCGCCGCCGAATACCAAGATCAGCGCACCCGCCAAACCCATCCCTTCACGGGTGCCTTTGACTTTAACCAAGATGAAATTGATGTCGCCTTTAAGCAACTGAGCGGTCAAGAAGCCACTGCCTCCGACGCCAGCCGACAGTTGCAACTCACCCTTAGTTGGGACAACCCTTATTCCACCTTTGTCTTCTGGACGGTCAAAGGCAAAGACTTTTACTGCATGGAGCCTTGGAGTGCCCCCCGCAATGCTCTGAATACCGGAGAGCAGCTACTGCGTCTAGAACCGGGAGGCAGTTTGGAGACATCAGTTTGTTTGACCGTAACTTTTTTATAAAAAAGTTTTTTTCAAAACCCCTTTCCTAATTCCAGTAATCTGTGTTACCGTTGTAAACGTTGTCTAAACAACTGAAGTTTTCGGGTCGCTAACTCAACGGTAGAGTACTCGGCTTTTAACCGAATAGTTCCGGGTTCGAATCCCGGGCGACCCATAAAAAAATACTCAAAAAAATACCTAAAGAAAATTAAGACAAGAAGCGAGAAGCGCTCTGGCAAACGATTAGTTTTCTCATTTCCTAGCTGGAACCACGAGAATCTACGTTATTGAGAGTACAGCCTTCTAGAGAAAGCATTCCCAGACATAAATTGGAAACGAGAGCAAAACCAAAACCCTGTTAAAAAGCCTAATGCTCTTGCTAAACCTCCACCATCAGGCAATCTTATAAATGCAGTATTGGCTGCTTATCTCGGAATTATCAAGATAATTCCCTAGAGACTGGTAAACTATCTTAAGATTATTGTAATAATTTCGCTGTCCAGAACAAAGTAACTGACGACGAGTCAATAGGAGGACTATTTATGGCGCTCGTACCCATGCGGCTGATGTTGGATCACGCAGCTGAGAATGATTATGGAATCCCAGCTTATAACGTTAACAACATGGAGCAGATCCAGGCCATCATGCAGGCTGCTCATGAGGCAAATAGCCCCGTGATTCTGCAAGCTTCTCGTGGCGCTCGGAACTATGCAGGAGAATATTTCCTACGCCATCTGATTCTGGCGGCAGTTGAAACTTACCCTCATCTCCCAATTGCCATGCACCAGGATCATGGTAATGCCCCAAGCACTTGCTACTCTGCCATGCGCCACGGTTTCACCAGCGTCATGATGGATGGTTCCTTAGAGGCAGATGCGAAGACTCCAGCCAGCTTCGAGTACAACGTGGAAGTCACCCGCAAGGTGGTGGAAGTCGCTCACTCAATTGGCGTCAGCGTAGAAGGCGAACTGGGTTGCTTGGGTTCTCTAGAAACAGGCATGGGTGATAAGGAAGACGGTCACGGTGCAGAAGGAGTTCTCTCTCACGACCAGCTGTTGACCGACCCAGACGAAGCCGTTGCCTTCGTAGAACAAACCGGCGTGGATGCTTTGGCAGTTGCGATTGGCACCAGCCACGGCGCTTACAAGTTTACCCGCAAGCCGACTGGCGAAATTCTGGCTATCAGCCGGATTGAAGAAATTCACAGCCGTCTGCCGAACACCCACCTCGTGATGCACGGTTCCTCCTCTGTGCCCGAAGATTTACTTGCCCTGATTAACCAATACGGCGGTACAATCCCGGAAACCTACGGCGTACCCGTTGAAGAAATTCAAAAAGGCATTAAGAGCGGTGTCCGTAAGGTGAATATTGACACGGATAACCGTCTGGCGATTACCGCTGCGGTGCGCGAAGCCTTGGCTAGCAATACTAAGGAATTTGACCCCCGCCACTTCCTCAAGCCTTCCATCAAGTATATGCAGAAGGTTTGTAGCGATCGCTATCATCAGTTCGGTGCTGCTGGTCAAGGTACCAAGATTAAGCAGATGACTTTGGATGAGTTTGCTGCTAAGTATGCCAAAGGCGAGTTGAATGCTGTTACCAAGAAGACTGTAACTGTCTAAGAAAAGTTTAGGTTTTGGATAAATCTAGTATCTAAAATTTGAAATTTTTCTTGTCGGGTGGCTTCCAAGCCACCCGTTTTTTTGTGTGTAAGAAGAGTTTTTTGGCAAACTTTCAGGAACAGGGAATAGCTGCTTTGTATAAATGCATAGCGTTGCTTTTTAAGAGTTTGTCAATCTTATGGCTAACAATAAATTTAAGCCTTCTCCCGATTTAGGTAAGCCCGCCAGACGGGATGGTAGTGCCCCTAAAGTCACTGGCAATCCAAAGAGTACTCCTCCCAAGCGCAAGAATACTGGTAAGTAAGGTGCCCGATGCGGCTTGTTTGCCGTTCGGTAATACCAGCGGTTGGCGCAATGTCTAACAAGAGGGCTTCTTTTATACATTTCTGGATTTTAGATTTGGGATTTTTGATTAGAAAACCAAAGCTAAAACAAGATTGAAAGATTTAGAATCTTTCAATCTGAAAAATGGTATTAGTTTGCGCCATTGCCGGTCTATTTTTTTCCCAAAAGGCTCAGATAAAAACCCGATGTTGCAGGGAGGGCATTTGGCGGCGGATTTGTTCTAGGCGAGAGGGGTTAATTTCTGCGATCGCGACTCCCGGCGTATCTCCGGCATCCGCTAAAATAACGCCCCAAGGGTCAATAATCATCGCGTGTCCGTGAGTGTGACGCAGGGCGTAATGCTGCCCAGTCTGAGCCGGTGCTATCACATAGCAGGTGTTTTCGATAGCTCTGGCTTGTAGTAAGATTTGCCAGTGATCTTTGCCAGTGTAGGCGGTGAAGGCAGCGGGAACAAATAGAATGTCGGCTCCCATCTGCGCCAAGTGCCGATACAGTTCCGGGAATCGGACATCGTAGCACACCGAAAGTCCCAAGGAACCCAAATGCTTGGAGGGATAAACGGGTGGTAGGCGCATCCCAGCCATGACGGTGCTAGATTCTCGATAGGTATTGCCGTCGGGCAAATTGACATCAAATAAATGTACTTTTTGGTAGCAGGCGAGTTCTTCCCCTGAAGGATCGATGAGCAAAGCGGTGTTGTAGACTTTGTTGGTGTCAACGGGAACGGGAAACCCGCCACCCAAGATGGTGACTTGGAAGCGCTGAGCCATTGTTCGGAGGAATTTTTCGCTCTGGGTAGCGATCGCCTCCGATTGGGCTATCTTCTGCTTTTCTTCTCCTAAAAATGAGAAGTTTTCTGGCAAGCCTACTAACTCAGCACCCTGACGCACAGCAAGCTCGATGAGTTCTTCTGCCTGAACCAGATTTTTTTCCACATCTGGCAGGCTTGTCATTTGTATGGCGGCGGCGAGATAGGGCTTCATTATCACTCTCGTAATTTCATCTAAATCAGTCTAAATGCTGGTGAAGCTGAGAACATCAGAATATATATTATTCCTTTGTTGTGTGTCTAGGCATTGATGAAGGGTTGGTTCGAGCAATCCTGTGGATTATACCGAAGGTACTTATTTAGAGAGATATTTACTCAGCTAAGTAGGAATGCGGACACAAATCATCCGGATGCGCGTCTTCAGTGACAAAGATGCTGTTTTGAAATCATCGTGTGTTCTGGTAGCAATGGCAATGAGTCGGATTAATAAAATTGTGCAACAAGCTTTGGTAACGGGCTATCTAACGGTTGAAGCCGAAGAGCAGCTACGTCAGCTTTTAAAAACCAAGTATGACTTTGATGACTTTATGGCTTTCATTACCTTACAAAAAGAGGCGATGGAAGGTCGGGTTCGTCAAGAGTCTCGTGAATTGCTGCATTCTCGGCGTGTTTCTGCCTTAGTTTAAACGGGGGCGCTCACTTATTTTGCATTAGCACAGCGCCACGCGGACGCGCTATCGCAACACTTGCGCGTTTGTCACCGCAGCTTAAAGAAAGTATTCACTGGATCTAGGCACTTTAGGAAGAGGGAAAAACCGGGCGCTCGCTTTCTCAGATGAGGTTAAGCGATCGCTCTCTCACTGTATTGAGGTTTAAATTATAACAATGAATATTATTGGTTGACACTACGACAACTCTATGAATGAGTTGGAGTCCTCGGCTGGGACGAGGCATCTGACTCGTTTGAGATCAACCTTCGGAATGGCGAAACAGCAAGGCATCCACGTTACGGTTAGAGGAAATATTTTCTAAGGGTCAACTGTGGAGCTGGATATCTCTGTTCTGGTTAAAACTTTTGTAGCTGTGTTTGTCTTGGCAGATGCGTTGGGCAATGCACCGATCTTTTTAGTCCTGACGAAGGGCATGGAACCGGAGCAAAGAGACAATGTGGTGAATCGGGCAAGTATTGTAGCGACAGGGGTGCTGCTGATATTCGCTTTTGGGGGTAAAGCAGTTCTAAATTACTTAGAAATCAGTATGGGGTCTTTGCGGGTTGCTGGGGGACTGCTTTTACTCTTAGTTGCCCTACAAATGCTACGTGGAGAACTAGATACACCGATTGTCGAGCAGCAGCGCGATATCGCGATTACTCCGATGGCATTGCCTCTGTTAGCTGGGCCAGGAACGCTAACGACGGTGATGCTGTTGATGTCTGAATCTCCAAATGCTCATCTCAGCGTGGTGGTCGGGATTGTCTCTGCGATGCTGGTGACATGGTTGATTGTGCGTCTGGCAAACCGGATTGACCACTTGCTCGGTGCCGAAGGTGCAGTGATTATTACTCAACTTTTAGGCTTTCTGTTAGCAGCGCTGGCAATCGAAATCGGCAGTGCTGGAATTCGGGAACTGTTTCTAACTTAAGATGCGATCGCGTTTTTTACGAACCGCGAAGACGCAAAGAACGCGAAGGAAGAGGGGAAGAGAGGGCGATCGCATTCTTGATGTAGGGGCGAAGCATTCGGGCGAGTTAGTTTGTGGGAAAAAGGTAGATTAATATCCCGAATGCTTCGCCCAAACGCTAGGCGATCGCGTTTGGTGAGATGAGGTAGGCGATCGCACTAGCGCCCACCTCTCAACTGATAAATCTAGTCCAACCCTAGCTGTTGCTTCAACGCTTCTGAAAGATTCTTGGCTGTTTCCAAACCTGCTACATCTTCCCACTTCGTATACTTAGCTCAAAAAATGTCTTCGAGGTCTGCGCCCCTGAGGTCTGCACTGCTGAGGTCTGCACTGCTGAGGTTTGCGCCCCTGAGGTCTGCGCCCCTGAGGTTTGCGTCGATGAGGTCTACGCCCTTGAGGTCTGCGTGGCTAAGGTTTACATCGATGAGATTTGCGCCGCTGAGGTTTGCGTCGATGAGGTCTGCGCCGCTGAGGTTTGCGTCAATGAGGTTTGCGCCCCTGAGGAATTTAGCAACTGTCCCTAAAAATCCTCCAATGCCGATACATTCGCTGTAACCGATGCTACGAAGCAATCGATATTCATCAAAACTATCAGTATTTTTTTTACCGCAGGGAAAGAAAGCAATTTCGTGTTTTAAGTCATCTCTTAACTGAGCATAGCGGTGTAACTCTAAGAGCAAGATCGTGACATTTAACCCTGCATAAATATCCACCTGTCGCAGTCCAATCCACTTGACTTCTGGCGTTTGCTCCCTCATTTGCCGCATCTTCTTCTGAGGCAGATTCTCTGGCGGTGCATCGATAAACTCTCCATCGCACCAACGCAGATAAAAATTCTCCAATCGTTTAAATAGTCTTACGGGCTGAAACTCTGTACTTACAGCTAATAAAGCCATTAAGTATTCCACAATTTCTGGCGTCAGCCCACCATAGCCCAATAAATCGTAGATTTGCCAGTCCATTTGGTCAGTGGACATATAAAACTCCTGCCGTTTTATTCCCGGTCGCGTCCAGTCTTCTATACTTTCTTTAAGCCGTTCTGCACACAAAAATTCCCCAAAACTCTTGTGGGCAAACTCCACCGAACCGCCCTTGTCAGCCGCCGCAGGCTGGAGATAAAAAGCCGCCAAAGCATTTTTCAGCCCATCCTCGCCGTGTCGTTCCCTAGCTTGTTGAATCAACTCAATTGCACTGTCATCTCCCTTCAACCGTGACTCGATTGTTTTTATGGCAGCACATTCCCCGCCCGACTGCACGACGCACAACCCCGCCTCTGCCAAAATCCGTCGCAGTCCGGCGGTTTCCTGTCCAGTTAGTTCTCGATTCAGCCATTCTGGACGTTGTTCCGTCAGTACCCACTCTAAAGATTGCTCGTAAATCAGAATTTTTGCGCCGACACCGCTAGCACCCGCAAACATCTCTACCGTCAATTTTCCATCCCGGTGCATCGCTGCCAATAGATAAAGCAATAGCGGCTCTTTGGCTAATTCCCGCACTCTATCTGGGCAGGATTTGTCTCGTAAAAACTGCTGAAATGCGGAACTTTTATCTTTACCAACTTGGGTTTCCCATTTGGTCAACCACTGCGGCTGGAGTTCGTCATCCATTGGCTGGATTTCTACTCGCTCCAAATTGTGTGGCATCTGCCGTTCTATGCTGTGCAAAGCTAAGGCTCTACCAGTAATCAAAACCCGATGTCCCATATCTTTGCTCTGTTGGCAATCTCGTTGGAATTGCCCAACTTGCTTCAAGAATTCTTCCAATCCGCCGCTGGTTCTTCCTTCCATCACCAATTCATCAAAGCCATCAAGCAAAAACAAAAATTGGGTATTTCTATCTGTCAGCCAGCCATCATCACTTTCCGCGAAATCTGCATTTACAGCTTCTCGCAAAGTCTCTCGAAAACTCGGCTGTAATTTCGGGATATCTCGCAATCGAATTAATACGGGTGTCCAAATTGGATGTAAATGCTGCCGCACAAAATCAGCAAACATCCGACAAAAGACGCTCTTGCCCCGTCCTGGCCCTCCTTGGATAAACATTACTTTATCCTGCTTATAAGAATGGTTGAGGGTATTTTTTGTCCAAGTCTCTAAATCAAAAGCTTCTGCCCTGTCATCTACATTGCCATTTTTATTGACTGGCTTGGCTTTCAGCGGCACATAAATATCCCTGTAATTGAAGCTTTCAGTAAATACTGGCTCATTGGGCTTTGTAGCAATCTGCTCTTTCAGATAGGCATCGATACTGTCATATTTATCAGGGCTTTGTACTAGGATGTCTATATATATTTTTGCCCTTTGCTTAACAGAAATATCTGCATCTTCAAAAGCTTTTTTTAGATGCCGGTGAGTACCCCAAGCTACCCAACTTGTTATGATATAAGCTTGGTATTGAGCTATTCCTGTTTGTTGCAGTTGAAGTGACAATAACTGATTCAAGATTTGTGCTAATTCAGATTCATGAAAACAGGTAAGAGCGTTGATAACGATGGTTTCATTGAGTTGAAATTCCCCCAGTTTTGCGCTTTGCTGTTGGGCTATATTTGCGGGAGAGGTTGTACTTGCTGGTTGTAAATTGACTTGCTGTAATAAGTCATTACTTTGCACCAATTCATTAAAGCTTTCTAGATAAGCAAGGGGAGATGCGATCGCTACCCATTCCTCTAGGGATGGCTCTTGATTGGTCTTTTTGCGGTACAGCCTCACGCCTTGTATTGCTAGTTTCGTCCCTGATAGCCCTGCTATAGCAATAGGAATTCCCCCAGAACCCGCAATTGCAGAGAACAAACCTAAAGCCAGCCCGAATTCCAGCGCGAATTTAGTAATCTCTGTCCCAGTCTCAGCGACATCTCCGGGTTTCCCCAATTCCCGGATATCAGTGTTCAAAAACTGCCAAACCTGCTTGAGCTTCTTCATGCGATCGCTATTCTCCGTGCTGATGAGTCGAAGATAACTCAACGATTAAGCATCTGCCCTCAGTTGGATATCTCTCATATTTTCTGGAGAAAGAGCGATCGCTAACTTGACACAGTTCCAGGTAATCATGGATGATGAAAGATTGTCTGTCTATTCCTGCTCGGATCAGGTTGAGACATTCCAAAAGCTGGTTGGTTATTGGTCAAGAGGTCATTAGTCATGGGTCAATAGCAGCGAATCTAAAGACTAAAGACAACTGACAATCACCTATTCAGCTACCTGTACGGCAACCCCTAGGACTATCCCATGAGTTACGCAATTATTGAAACTGGCGGCAAACAGCTAAGAGTCGAACCAGGTCGCTTTTACGACATCGAACTGCTTCCCTCGGAACCAGACACCCAAGTTACCATTGATAAGGTTTTGTTCGTTCAGAACGATGGCGATGTGACCATTGGTCAACCTTTCATCGAAGGGGCGACGGTAGAATGCACGGTGATGAGACACCGGCGCGGCAAGAAGGTCATCGTCTACAAGATGAAGCCCAAAAAGAAAACCCGCCGCAAGAAAGGGCATCGCCAGGAAATCACCCAGCTGATGATCAACTCCATCAGTATCAATGGCTCAGTGGTGGCTTCCAAACAACAGGCTTCCCAAACCTCCGGCGCTGACGAGTCAGCAGAAGCTCAAGAAGCTGTGGCAACAGTGGTTGTTGATGAGACAGATACCGAGAGCGCTGCGACCGAGTAAATCGCTGAGACTACAGCAGAATAGTAAGTAGTAAGAACAATTGAGGAAATTATGGCTCATAAGAAAGGTACGGGTAGTACTCGCAACGGTCGTGATTCTAATGCTCAACGCCTAGGCGTCAAGCGTTTTGGCGGTCAGACCGTGACAGCAGGTAGTATTTTGGTGCGTCAGCGGGGAACTTCGTTTCACGCTGGCAATAATGTCGGTGTAGGCAGAGACTATACCTTGTTTGCCCTCATTGATGGCATCGTCACCTTTGAACGGAAGGACAGAAGTCGCAAGAAGGTAAGCGTTTACGCTGTGCCAGCGGCGGCGGAAGCATCCCCTGAGAATGCACCCGTTCCGGCTCAGGTATAAGTATCCAGACCTAGTAGTTGGATAGATTAAGAAAGGAGGGGCAATTTATAAATTGCCCCTCTTTTTATTCGGCATTTTTTTATCAGCGATCGCGCTGGTTGGTCAAAATAAACGTAATATGTGATTCTGAGTGCCAGCGAAAAATTTCATCTCAATATTTTGCTTGGCTCAATGTGACAAATTGTTACTTTTTTAGACCGCTTTAGTTACTAACAACTATTCACTACACTAACGCCATGTTTCCCATTCATCGCCCTCGCCGCCTTCGTACCTCAACCCAGCTGCGCCGGATGGTGCGTGAAACGGTTCTTGCCACGAGTGACTTAATCTACCCTCTGTTTGCTGTACCGGGAGAGGGCATTGCTAAGGAAGTGAAATCGATGCCAGGGGTCTACCAGCTGTCGGTAGACAAAATTGTGGAAGAGGCAAAAGAAGTCTATGACCTCGGCATTCCCGCAATCATTCTTTTTGGCATTCCCGCAGATAAGGATGTAGATGCTACGGGTGCGTGGCACGATTGCGGAATTGTCCAAAAAGCTTCCACAGCAGTGAAAGAAGCGGTGCCGGATTTAGTGGTCATTGCCGATACTTGCTTGTGCGAATATACCAGTCACGGTCACTGCGGTTATCTGGAAGTGGGCGACTTGACGGGGCGGGTATTGAATGACCCGACGCTAGAATTGCTCAAGAAAACAGCAGTGTCTCAAGCTAAGGCTGGCGCTGATATTATCGCTCCGTCTGGGATGATGGACGGTTTTGTGCAGGCGATTCGGGAAGGCTTGGATGCAGCCGGATTTCAAGATACACCGATTCTTTCTTACGCTGCCAAATATGCTTCGGCTTATTATGGCCCTTTCCGCGATGCGGCTGATTCAACACCGCAGTTTGGCGATCGCAGAACTTACCAGATGGACCCCGGCAATGCCCGCGAAGCCCTCAAAGAAATCGAACTCGATATTGCAGAAGGGGCGGATATGCTGATGGTGAAACCGGCACTCGCCTATATGGACATCATTTGGCGGGTGAAAGAAGCCAGCAACTTGCCGGTAGCCGCTTACAATGTCTCCGGCGAATATGCGATGGTGAAAGCCGCCGCCCTCAATGGCTGGATTGACGAACAGCGAGTCGTGATGGAAACTTTAACCAGCTTCAAGCGAGCTGGAGCCGATTTGATTCTTACCTACCACGCCAAAGATGCCGCCCGTTGGTTGTAGGAAGTCAGGGTGAAGGATGAAAAAAACAACAGATTCGCCTAGAACTAGGCATTTTCATCCTTCACATTTCATCCAGCATTCTTAGTTAGCTACTTATGTTCAAAAGGAATCCGTCTGGCGGTACAGATTTAGGGTTGGATATGAGTAAGCTAAACGGTAGATTTCGCTAAAAAAGCGGCAAATTACAGAAATTCGGTGCAATTGAACACCAATCCCCAGCGGGTTGATGAGTAGAATGAGCCAGTACGAGACTCTAAATTATTGATGACGATGGATTGCAGTCATATTCAATTTTGTGACCGTAAATCACAAATCGACTTTCAACAACTGCAAGAGCTGTTTCACTTGGCTGCCTTCTGGGCACAGAACCGGCAAATTGAAGATTTAAAAGTTGCGATCGCCAATAGCGAACCTGTGATTAGCGTCTGGGATGAAAACAAGCTGATTGGATTTGCCAGAGCGACTTCCGATGGCGTCTACCGTGCCACTATCTGGGATGTGGTCGTACATCCGGCATACCAAGGCGCAGGACTCGGACGCAAGTTGGTGGAAACAGTCTTGAGCCATCCTCGTGTCAGTCGGGTAGAGCGGGTCTACCTGATGACGACTTATCAACAGGGCTTTTACACGCGCATCGGTTTTGAATGTAGCAACCCCAGTACGACGATGGTGCTGTATAACAACCAGCCCCTAACCGAGCCTCTGCCTGCTGAAGTTATGTTGTCTCAATAGGTACTAGGGGAAGAGAAAACTGAAGCCGGGTGAGATTCTGGGCGGCTGAAGTATTAGAGGTATCTGCTGGTTGCGCTGCCACTACTTCCAGGCGTCCCTGCATCACTTCGATGAGGGTTTGAGCAATCAGTAAGTTCATCCCCTCGGATAGCTGTGGCATTTGTCGGGGTGCTCCTTTGCTGGGTGCCCCTACCAGCTCCTGTGTCTTTTGCTCTTTGAGCAAATCGACTGGCTCGCTCCAGACGCTAACGGGGCACTCGGCATCAATCCAGATGTGGATGTACCCAGATGCTGGTGAGGAGGGAACCCAAACCCGAATGTTGCCTTCGTCCATGCGAGCGATCGCGGTATCGACCAGATTTAGCAGCACCTGCTGCAATCGTCGCGGATCTGCCAGAACGTAAATCTCTCGATCGGGTGGCGATACCTCAAGGCGGATACTCCGATTCGCTGCTTGCAGGTGAGTCAAGTTGTAGACTTCCTCTAGAACCTTGGCAAGCTCGACGGGTTGAATCTCTATCCGACTGGTGCCGTGTTGAGTTTTGGCAACGGCGATAATTTCGTCTATGAGCTGCATCAGCTTCAGCGCGGAGGCGTGAGCCTGAGCAATAAACTCTCGTTCTTCTTCTGGGTTGTCACACAAATCGGACAAAATCAACTGATGCAAGCCAATCAAACTGTTGAGGGGCGATCGCAATTCATGAGAAGTCCGCGCCAAAAACCCAGCTTTAAACTGGCTCATTTCTGTTGCCATGTGGTACGCCATCTGGGTTTGCTTGAGTTCCTCCAGGATGGCTGTCACGTCCGGATTCGCGTCTTGGGACATAAATATAATTACCAGTTTTGCTGATTAGCTGAGTCGATTAAACTACCAATTTAACCGCTCCTTGCCGCAAGATTTCCCAGCCGCTGCCCGTCCATTTGGCGACGGTGGAAGGAACGCCAGCCGTCGGTGTTGTTTCCTCCTCCGAGGAGAATAGCGTCAGGACATCGGGAAACTGCGCTGCGATTTCTGCCATCGTTTCCAAAGGTGGCTCCCCCGAACGGTTAGCGCTGGTGGTTGCTAAGGGGCCAGTTTGCGACAAAATTGAGAGCGCGACGCCAGAATTCGGCACTCGCAACCCAATCGTGGTCGGGTCAGATGGATTCATCGCTTTAGGAACGCACGCTGAGGCTGGCAACACTAAAGTCAAAGCACCAGGCCAGTATTGGTCAGCAACTTGTTGCCAAATCTGCCATTCAGATGGACTTCCCTTGACAAAATCCCACAAATCTAAAGCGTTTGCGCCCATTAAAATCAGCGGTTTATCTTGCCGCCGCTGCTTTGCTGCAAAAATTAACTCTGACCGATCCGGCTGCACTGCCAGTGCTGGTACAGTATCGGTGGGAAAGCTAACCAAACTCCCAGAACGAGCGCCTTCTATCAAGGCTGCCATTGAAACTTGTGTCATTTTTTTAGAGTTTTGAGTTTTGAATAAATCCCCTCAAATTCATCACTCATCGGGTTTCCGATAGGCTAAGGCAAAGCGTTCAATCCCAGCTAAATCGGCGTGAATTTGAATTTTGCAGTAACTGCCTCGATCTTGCAACAGTTGAACAACTGTATCGGCTTGTCCCGCCATCATCTCAATCAACCAAATACCCCCCGGTCGCAGATAGTCTGGCGCTGTTTCTACCAAATGGCGGATGCAATCTAAGCCATCTGTGCCACCGTCGAGGGCGAGGTGGGGTTCGTGTTTCGCCACTTCCGGTTGCAGGGAAGGCAGCAAATGACTGGGAATATAAGGTGGGTTTGATACCATGCCGCTGAGCTGACCTTTTAGGGCGAACAACGGCTGCCACCAAGAACCTTGGTAAAACTGAATGCGAGCCGCTAAACCCAGTTGCTGGGCATTCTGTTGAGCGATCGCTAGAGCAGCCGGACTATAATCAACCGCGTGGAGAGTGGCAGATGGAAAGGCATCTGCGAGTCCGAGAGCGATCGCGCCACTGCCAGTTCCTAAATCTGCCCAATGTCCTTGCTGTAAAGGCGGCGAGGCTCCGCCCGGAGCCGCAGCGGCAACCGCCAAATCAATCAAATATTCTGTTTCCGGTCGCGGAATCAATACTGCTGGTGAAACAAACAGAGAAAAATGACGCCAGGGAGCAATACCAGCCAGGTACTGAACTGGCAACCGCTCATCCAGACGCCGTTGCCACATCTGGGTTAACTCCGGCAACGGCATCGGTAATTTTATCTGGGTTTTGTCTTTGAAAGACTCCAACCGCAGCGCCAACCGATCTAGAGCGGCGACTTCTCGCAGCAACCAGTCTACTTCTGTTGGGTCAACGCCCGCGGATTTGGCAGCATCCCGCGCCCAGTTGCGCCACTTCCAAAGTTCTATACCTGAAACCATACCCAAGGAAAACGCCAGAATCAAGGAAAAAAGATAAAAGATAAAGTATGAAGTTTATCCTTCATACTTTATCTTTTATCTTTGATTCTTTTGTCTATTTACCGCTTTAGCGACGTTGTTGCTGAGAATTCGCGGGGGCAGGACCACGCGATCGCACAAAGTCCACTGACGCTTTGGGTGGAACCAGTACAATGTTGTTCAGCTGCTGATTATTGCTGGTGCGTAAAGTTTCAATTACACCCTCCAGATTCACCACCTGAATTTCCACTGTAGATGCCAGAGCTGGCTGTTGCTGTTTGAATCGATCCAGCATACTCTGTAATTCTTCTTTGCTAAAGAAGAAAGGAATGATGGGTTTATTGTCTCGTTGTAAGGTCAAATACCCCTTATCCTTTCCGCCTCTTGCCACAAACAAAGGAACCCCATCAAAATTTTGCACGGGTTTGCCGCTTTGACTCAGGATGGCTTTTGCTGAATCTACCTGCTGCTGGGTGGGTACGAAAGCAAAATCCAGACCATCTGGCTTGGCTGCATTCGCTTGATCCAGTTTGTAAACGTCTCCCAGCGATACGGGTACCACCTTCACCGTACTTGCTAGTTGAGCATTTTGTTTCTTCAACCGTTCGATAAATGTTTGGGCATCTTGCTGGCTGATAAAAACACCTGCCACTGCGGTCTTCTTTTGCCCCTCATTCACTGAAGCAACTAATGGAGAACCTTGAGGATCGGTGATCGTAAACACGGGCACAGCTTGCAACTTTTCTAGAACCTGTTGTTCTGGCAATGCCAGTGCCCGCAGCGTTTCCAAACCGGGCAGCGCTCCCAGTACAACACTTCCCACTAAACCCAGTGTTGCGCTCAATCGAACTAATGATCTCATTACAATTCCCTCAAAATTTTTCGTTGAATACCCCGCCTTACCAATAATAGAGTCGAGACAAGGCGATAATGTTTCTTCGCTCTAGCAGTACCCGAATGAATGGGTCTAAGTTTATTTCCAACTAAACTTTATCGATTCTACTGTTTTGTTGCGACTGTCATTTTTGAACTGTTTAACTCCCCATGTCCTAATTCCTGGCACCAAAGGTCAATTTGATGCCTGAACTCGCTATTTATTCATTCTCAATGCTGCATACTCGGAAATGGAATTCCCAAATTACTGAGGGAATGAATCGCGAATTGTAACCCTCTATGACTATGTAAGATTAGGATGAGTTCCAGGCAATCGTCAGCCAACTTATCTCCCAATTTACTAGGGAAAAATCTGTATGAATCACCTCCCGAAGTCCTCAAGGGAATTTCAGCAGGGTGTCAGACATCACACCCGAAAATTATTGAGATTCCCTCTAACCTTGGCAGGTTTGGGGCTAACTCTTTTTACTACTAAAAATCGGGATGACAGGATTTGAACCTGCGGCATCCTGCTCCCAAAGCAGGCGCGCTACCAAGCTGCGCTACATCCCGGTGAAATTCAGCGATTGGCTATCAGCCGATCGGGTCTTGGGTGTTTAATTCCCCTGACACGCCTGCCAGTGACCTCTGGTTATTATAGCTTATTTAGCCGATATTTGGAGTAAAGAATTTACAAACTAATCTGGATACCAAAACATCCCTTTAATTCCTTCCGGGTCGGCAATAAAATTCAGTCCCCGGTAAAAATCCACCACCTGGGGGTCAGCGAACAGAGTAATGTTGCTAATGTCTTCACTGCGTAGCTTCTTGATCGCGTACTTCATCAACGCCTTCCCCAGTCCTTTGCCTTGGAAATCCGGGTGAACTACCACATCCCAAATGGTGGCATTGAAGGCATGATCGGAAGTTGCGCGGGAAAAGCCTACCAGCCGTCGCTGGGTTCCTCGCACTTCCCACATCGAAACTACCAAAAAACTATGTTCGATTGCTTTCTTGACCTTGCGTAGCGGACGCCGGGACCACCCGACCGCATCGCAGAGTTCTTCGAGTTCATAAAGGTCAATGTCGCGTTCGGTGCTGAAAAATATCCGAGAGCCGCTGCCCGTGCGATCGCCTGTACCTTCTACAACATCCCCCTCCCCCAGCGTCGGCTTCGACGCAGTGCTACCATCAGAACCGCTAAACAAGCTTTTCCAAAAACCCATGCAGGTGTGGTTAAGGTATTTACATTCTCCAGTTCCCAGCAGTCTGGGGAATTCCCAACCGTGCTTCGCACCGCGTGCTAACACGCGATCTGAGACTTCCTGATCGAAGAAACCAGATACAACACTTTCAGGTTTCCCTGCAAGTACCAAATATCTAATCTCTACAGGATTTACTTCCGGTGTCCGGTTGCGAGAAACGAAGCAATCTGAGGGACGAATCAATCTCGTGCAATCAATTGACGCGGGGGAGTCACGTACACTCTTGGAGAGTGATACAGTCTCAGTATCTCCATCCCTCTTATTTCAACGAATCTAGCCCAAACATCACGAAAAAAATGATAACACAATTGCGCTACCTTTTAAACCATTACACGCACTCCCCGATCTGGAGCGGGTGCGGCATTGTGTGGTTTAGGGCGCATTCGGCAATACTGGTAATACATTAGTTAGACTGAATTCTACGGGTTAATACTCCGCAGCTCCACAGCAATCCCGATTTCCTTTAATTGTCGGTCGGGAGAAGCTACCGTCTCGCCAAGCCATCGTGCAGCTAGGCACAAGTTTTTGGCTGATGACTGGAGACAAGAGCAACAGAAGAACTGAGAAACAGAGGCAGCTTTTGACTGGTTACTTCCTGGATGCCACATCGCGTTGGCACAGGTGAGCAAAAACAAAGAAAATCATGTACGGGCAGCTAGTCATGATACGACGAATGTTGAGTTATTTCACTAAGGGGCAAGGGAGAACTTGCACCAGTTATCTTTATTTGCACCAATCTACTCAACTCCACCGGGAGTTGGTATCGAGTGGATAATTTTTTTAGGAAAATTTGTGAGAGATTAACCATAAGAGAAGGTTCTTTGGCGAAGGGCACTTGGCTCTATCTCCCAAAATGCTTTTAACCTGGCAAGCGAGTCTTAGCCCTATATATGGCCACGGGTTTGAAATCATCCACACTAGAACTTCTGAAGCGCTTTAATCGGGCGTTTCCTCAGTTCTACGAGCAGTTTGTCAGCAGTGAGATTCAGCTACAAAACTTGAGGCTTGCCTATCGGCTCTATAAAACCACCAGAGCGGTTATTGAGCTGAAACCCGAAGGCAATAAAAGTGCCCTACATTTTGCTTACCGCAACCAATCTTTTCTGCTAAGTGATATTTTTGGGGTTCTGGCTGCATACGGGCTGACCATTCACAGTCTCAGTCTATATGGTCAAATCGCTCCTCCGATGCTAGTTTTCATCAAACTGGTGGTGTCTCGTGGCAGCAAAGCACTGACAGACAAAACCTCGGAAAATGTCTGTCGCGCCATTCGGGAAGCTTTGGCTGGGCGCTTTGAAGTAGAAGAGATGCTGGCAGTGGAATTTAATCTGGATGCCGGTTTGGAGCAGGTAGAAACGGAATTTTATGTAGACCCTGTTTTCCATCTTCCGGCGCTGTTAATTGAGGCGGATAACCAACCGGGTCTGTTTTATAAGGTGATGTACGCTATCTGGCAAGAGGATTTGCTGGTGGTCAATGCCAATTTGCTAGTCTGGCGAGGACGCACCCGCTTGATTCTTTACTTGTTGGGACCGAACGAAAGTGTGATTCCGGAATATTTAGGTCAAAAAATTGCTGAAAGCGTGCGTCAGCGATTGCTAGGGCGCAGATTTTAATGTTTAGAATGTTTAGCCATTAGTCTTTTGTCCAATAGTCCTACTTTACGCTTCTCGAAGCGATCGCGCCTACAAGCAGATGTTTCGTAAGGCAGGGGTAGCCCATGACCAATAACAATGACTTCTTCACCAATCTGGTAGAACTTCGGGATAGGATCAAAATATGGCAACTATCGAAATCCTGGGAGTTCGGCACACCTACGATTTGACGCCTCCCATTGCATCATCTACCCCTGTCTTGGTCTTTATCCACGGCTGGCTCCTCAGCCGTCGGTACTGGCAACCCCTGATTGAGCAGATAGCACCAGATTATCAGTGTTTGTCTTACGACTTGCGGGGGTTTGGTGATTCTCAGCCTCTGGATAATTATGGGTTCACCCGTCAAGAAATGCCGGTGCAGAGTCGGCAAGTCGTCCGCGAGAGTCAGCAAGAGGAAAACTTTCTTCGCTCTCCAGAGCCTCTTGCGTTGAGCCTCTCGAATTACACTCCAGCTGCTTATGCCAAAGAAGTCGGTATTTTGTTGCAGAAGCTGAATATTTCTAGTGCTTGGCTGATTGGTCATTCGTTGGGTGGCAGCATTGCCCTTTGGGCGGCAGACCAGCAACCTGATTCTGTTAAGGGGGTCGTCTGCATTAATGCTGGAGGTGGCATTTATCTGAAGGAGGCCTTCGAGCGATTTCGGGCTGCGGGTCAGCAGCTTCTGAAACGGCGTCCCCATTGGCTGTGCTATGTACCGGGGATTGATTTGCCTTTTACGCGGGCGCAAGTGGCGCGCCCAATTGCTCGGTGCTGGGGACGACAGCGACTGATTGATTTTATTACGGCTCATCCGGAAGCGGCGCTGGGGACTTTACTGGATTCGACGACGGAAGCGGAGGTCAATCGCTTACCGCAGGTGGTGTCACGGCTAAAACAGCCGGTTTATTTTATTGCTGGTGCTAAAGATAGGGTAATGGAACCGAAGTATGTGCGGCACTTAGCAAGCTTTCACCCGTTATTTCAGGGTTGTGGTGAGAACGTGATGGAAATTCCGGACTGCGGACATCTATCGATGGTGGAGCAGCCAGAGACAGTTGCTACCGAAATTCGCAAAATTATAGCTAATTATCCGGATTCTAGCAACTTCGCTTAAGGTAGATGTTTTGTTTGCACCATAAATCTTTAAATTTTATTAAGATTAAAGGAGTGCCTGCTAAAAAACGATATTGATTTTCGCTTCTTAGATTTTGACTGCGATCGCGATGAGCGATCCGACAAGAGTAGTGATTAGTCTGAGTGGCAAGGGAACAATCAACTGATGAATCTAAGGCTTTCCTGATACTTGTGCTGAAATTATGATCGATCCAAAACAGACTATTCAAATTTCTTCGGAGTTGACTGACGAACATCTGCTGGCTATCTGCGAGGCAGCCGATGTAATTGCTTGCGAGTGTCCTAGTTATTTGGTTCGGCTTTTAAATGATGTCAGAGAGTTTCGCCGTTACACAAATGAGTGTATTGAGCGCTTTCCCTCGGATGCAGAGACTCATCATTGGCTCAGCAGTCGGGCGAATCAGGTAGAAATGCTGCTGTCTTTAACAATTTATGAGCTTTTGCAGAAAGAAAATCTTTTAGATGAGAATAATCAGCTGAATTTGCAGCAGCTTTCAGACAGAAACCGGGCGATCGCGCTATCCAAAGTATTGCATCCTTACTCATCAAAATGATCGAGAGAATCGACTGATTTAAGGTCTGTTTAGAAATTGCGCGATCGCTTTGTCCGAAAAATATTGCATCCTCGCGCCTCAAAACCGGATGTAAACTCCTACTGTGAAGTTTGGTAAAGCTGCATAACATCAGTAATTGGCAGCCGGGACTGAACGCCTAAAGTCAATCGGGAAGTATGACCTCGATTCAAATGATCGGCGGCAGCACAGGCAATCATGGCGGCGTTGTCGGTGCAGAATTTTAGCGGAGGGAATAGCACCCGCAGGTTTCGCTGTGCAGTAGCGACTTGCAGGTGTTTTCTCAGCCCACTGTTGGCGGCGACACCGCCACCGATGGCAATGGTGTCAAGACCGTAGTCGAGGGCGCAGGCGATCGCCCTCCGCGTCAGACTTCGCGCTACGCTTTCTTGGAAACTTGCCGCAATGTCATTCACCGGCAGCGACGGAGACGCTTCCTGCTGCAACTTTTGCACCAGTCTCAGCACAGCTGTTTTTAAGCCACTAAAACTAGAGTCATAGGGATGATAGCCGCCCCCTGGCACCCCGACATTCCCTTCCGGCAAAGGATAGGCTTGCGGATTCCCCACTTGGGCGAGTTGGTCAATCACCGGCCCACCCGGATAACCCAGATTTAACAACCGCGCCACCTTATCGAAGGCTTCACCAGCGGCATCATCGCGGGTTTCTCCTAGTGTCTCGTACACACCACAATCTTTTACATAAATCAAGCTGGTGTGTCCGCCCGAAACCAGCAGACATAAAAAAGGCGGCTGTAAAGAAGGTTCGCTCAAATAAGTAGCGTATATGTGGCCTTCCAGATGATGGACTCCGACAAACGGTTTCCGATGGACAATCGCAAGAGTTTTGGCAGCCGTCAGCCCCACCAACAATGCCCCCACCAAACCAGGGGCGCAGGTTGCCGCAATACCATCAATTGACGCCCACTCCATCTGCGCTTCTTCGAGTGCTTTGTCTAAACAATTGTTAATTATTTCGACGTGTTGACGGGAAGCAATTTCTGGCACAACCCCGCCATACTGCCGATGAACAGGGATTTGTGAGGCGACGATGCTACTGCAAATTTGACGATTCTTTACGATCGCTACCGCCGTTTCGTCACAACTTGTTTCAATCGCTAATACTGTTGACATTCACTGGTACTTTAATATATCGATACATGATTGCTTCCGTACAAACAATGACCTTGTTTTGTACATAAAAGTTTTCGTTTTGTAACAAAAGGAAACAATCCCATGAAACGATTGTTGGCTTTGATTTTTGCCCTTTGTATTTGGTTTAGCGTTGCCCCAACGGCATCGGCTGATAACGTATCAGGTCTGGTGCCATGCAGCCAGTCCAAGGCTTTTCAGCAACGTGCTGCAACCGCCCGCAATACCAACTTCGACCCCGATTCAGGGCGCAAGCGTTTTGAACGTTATTCTCAGGCAATGTGTGGCCCAGAGGGTTTACCCCACTTGGTTGTAGATGGTCGCCTGGATCGTGCCGGTGACTTTATCATTCCCAGCATTCTGTTCCTGTATATTGCGGGTTGGATTGGTTGGGTTGGTCGTGCCTATATTCAATCGGTGAAAAAAGAGGCAAACCCAGAGTATAAAGAAATCCAACTGGATGTTCCCCGGGCTGTTGGTTTTATGCTAAGTGGCTTCACTTGGCCTTTGGCAGCAGTCAAAGAATTGCTCACGGGTGAATTGACTGCAAAAGAAGATGAGATTCCTGTCTCAATTCGCTAGTTACGTTGAATTATTGACTGTTTTGGAGAATGATTCATGCAGTATTTCCTCAAGTATCTTTCCCTAGCTCCGGTTCTGGCTATTGTGTGGCTATCCCTTCAGGCTAGTCTCTTGGCTGTCTTTATCTACATTTTCCCCGACCTGCTTTTCCATCCAATGCCGTAAAGATCGCAGGATTTTCAAGACTGGTTAAAAAATGCTGTATCAAACGATAGAAGCATCTCCAGTTTTAACCCAACGATAATTAGTGGCACTAGCTCATCAAAAGGTGAAGAAATTATGCAAGTGCAAGCAATAAGCGACTCGAAAGATCGTCGTAACGACCCCAGAAATCGGGAAGTTGTCCATGAAGCTGGCGATCCGCAAATTGGCAATTTAGCAACGCCGATTAATTCTTCCGGTTTCACAGAGGCTTACATCAATAACTTGCCAGCCTATCGCAAAGGGCTGTCACCCGGACGCCGAGCATTAGAAATTGGTATGGCTCATGGTTATTGGTTGATTGGTCCCTTCGCCAAACTGGGTCCTCTGCGCGATACAGATGTCGCGAACCTGGCAGGTTTGCTGTCAACGGTTGGCTTGATTATCATTTTGACGATTGGGCTATCCCTCTACGCTTCTAGCAATCCCCCCAACCCCACTAAAACGATTACCACGCCCCGTCCTCCAGACGCCCTCAATAGTCAGGAAGGCTGGAACGAGTTTGCGAGTAATTTTCTGATTGGTGGAGTTGGTGGTGCGGGAATCGCCTACCTGCTGATTTCCAATTTGGAACTGCTTCAAGGTCTGTTCAAAATTGGGTAGTAGCAGTAGCGATCGCTAGCTTGGAAACACCTGTTATACAAGTCTTCTAGCGTTCGTTACGACTGGCTTACCACTGCGCGTCCACCCATCTGTTTAACCAGAAATGCGTGGCGTCGTGGCTGAGGCAAACCACTGACCAACCGTTTTCTTGCCACCAGGCAAGCGGTTATCTTAAACTCCTCACTTTGTTTTGAATCAAGAACCCTGCCCATGCCGTGAGGGCAGGGTTCTCTGTTTGTGCATGAGGGCGATCGCATTTATCCTAAGTAATGGAAAAAGAGGGACTTTAGAAGTTATGGCGCGTCTAGCACTGCTGAGTGTATCTGATAAAACTGGGCTAATCGACTTTGCCCGTCAGTTGGTTGAAAAATTTGAGTTTGATTTAATCAGCAGTGGTGGAACGGCTAAAGCCCTTAAAGATGCTGGGCTACCCGTGACGAAAGTTTCCGATTACACGGGTTCTCCGGAGATTTTGGGAGGGCGAGTCAAAACGCTGCATCCCCGGATTCATGGCGGCATTTTGGCGCGTCGGGATGTGCCCCAAGATTTGGCAGATTTGGAGGCGAACCAAATTCGCCCGATTGATTTAGTGGTAGTGAATCTTTATCCTTTTGAGCAGACGATTGCGAAAGAGGGAGTAACGTTGCCGGAAGCGATTGAGCAGATTGACATTGGTGGCCCAGCGATGATACGGGCTTCTGCAAAAAACTTCCAACATCTAACAGTTTTGTCTAACCCAGCTCAGTACGATGCCTACTTGCAGGAATTGCAGCAACAGGGCGGGGAGGTGTCCTTTGAGTTCCGTCTGGCTAGGGCACGAGAGGCTTTTGAGCATACGGCGGGGTATGACAGGGCGATCGCAACCTATCTTACCCATCAATCCCCTGTAGAGGCGGAGGCGCATACATCGCCCCTACCCACCCAATTTGAACTTTCTGGGCAACAGTTGCAATCTCTACGATATGGGGAAAATCCCCATCAACCTGCCGCATGGTATCAAACGGGGGCAGTTGCGTCTGGATGGGCGGCGGCGACTAAACTTCAGGGAAAAGAACTGAGTTATAACAACTTAGTGGATTTGGAAGCAGCGCGGCGGATTATTGCCGAGTTTCCCGATACCCCAGCAGCGACGATTATCAAGCACAATAATCCCTGCGGCGTAGGTTTGGGAAATAGCTTGTCGGAGGCTTATGAAAAAGCTTTTAATGCTGATTCGGTTTCGGCTTTCGGTGGGATTGTGGCGCTAAATCAGCCGATTGACGCCTCCACAGCGACAGCACTGACCAAAACATTTTTAGAATGCGTCGTGGCACCGGGATGCGAACCAGAGGCACAGGAAATTCTGGCGGCTAAGTCTAAGGTGCGGGTTTTGACTTTGCCAGACTTGGCGGCTGGGCCAGAAAATACAGTTAAGGTTATTGCCGGTGGTTTCCTCGTCCAAGCTTCTGATGACGTGGTGGAAAACGCCAGCCAGTGGCAAGTCGTCACAGAAAAGCAACCAACCCCAGAACAACTGGAAGAATTACTATTCGCCTGGAAAGTTTGCAAACACGTTAAGTCTAACGCGATTGTTGTAACGCGCGATCGCACTACTTTAGGTGTGGGTGCTGGGCAAATGAATCGCGTCGGTTCGGTCAAAATTGCCTTAGAACAAGCTGGAGAAAAATCCTCAGGTGCCACGCTTGCCAGCGATGGTTTTTTCCCCTTCGATGACTCGGTGCGGACAGCAGCGGCGGCGGGAATTGTAGCGATTGTTCAGCCGGGAGGCAGCCTGCGCGATCAAGATTCGATTAGGGCTGCTAATGAGCTTGGTTTAGTGATGGTGTTAACAGGTATCCGTCACTTCTTGCATTAAGCAGTCAGATGGAGAGCATCTGAGTTGTGTAAATTCACCTATTGCTTGCGGCTTTTCAAGTGATGCCATTCGTTGCTCTTAGCGGTCAGGTTGCTTTAATACCAGTGATTGAGTTCGCGCCAAGCGACTATTGTCATAGCGAACGGAGTCTTCCTCTCGGTAGGGTAGTAGAAAATCCTCATGCTTGGTATCGATACTGGAAGGAGAGCCTTGCCGATTCGGAACTCGAAAGTATAGAACCGATTCGTCCTGGTTCTTGGCTGGTGCCAATTTCTCAATTAGTTGAGCCATTTGTCCTAAGACATCTGGTGGAAACATATTTTGAGAAGCTAGAGATCGCCACTTCGAGTCCGGATCTAGAGTGCATCGGTTCCTTTTCTGGAGGCTATGTCCTGTGTTGCAACGACGATATCGTCATAGAGCCGACCTGCTGTAGTGGTTTAGAGGACATAGCAGCGTGGGAAGGGGCAATGACCTATCGTGGAGAGCAGTGGGATGAGCTGTGGATTGGTCATCCTTGGGTTTCTGTTCGGTTTGCTTCGGGGAATCTGTGCATTAGCGGATACCACGAAACGTCTAGCTCAAAGCTCCCAAACTCCGCTACCCGATACACAGTCAAACCTTCCGTACTTGAGGTTGCTATAAGAGCAGCTAAGGCAGAAGTAGAACTGTTTAGACAGCGTTTACTCTCAGTAGTACAGAAGTTGACGCCAGCAGCACTAGCCTCAGAGATAGTCTGTAATCTAACGGGAGCGAGGAGCGGCTGATAAGCGATCGTGATCGCCGGGGTTCAGATGCTTTATCGCGATCGCTCACCCTTTTAACTACTGCTGTGCATTTCTAAAATCAATCATTGTCTGGCGATAGGGATCTGGCAATCCGGTGTCATAACACTTACCGTTGACAATATATCCGGTCATTCCCTCTTGCTGTTGCAATTGATCGAGACAGGATGTTAACTGAAATTCGCCTTTTTCGTCCCGGAAGTTGTTTTGAATATTATTTTCGAGAAATTCAAATATTTTCGGTGTGAGTACATATAAACCGAATATACATAAGAATTGATCTTCTGCCATTCCCTCTACACGAAGATGCTGGCGTGCATACTCAATTGTGGGCTTTTCTGCAAGTTGAGTTACTGAAAGGATTGAGTTTGATTCCTGCCAAATTCCGGTAACACAGCCAGATTTATGAAGGCTTTCTGCTGGAAGTGTCGTTAAACTAACAACACTTTGATTAACTTGTTTGTAAGCATCTAAAAGTTGATCTGCACATGATGTTCCAGTGTCCGATGAGTAAACATGATCGCCCAGCATCAGCAGAAATGGCTCATCTTTCACCCATTCTTTGGCACAGAATACAGCATAACCATAGCCTTCTGGTTTGTCTTGATTCAAAAATTTAATTTTGCTGCCTAAATCTTGTAGATACTGGCTATATTCCTGATTTTGCGGCGATAATTTTTTGAAAAGTTCGCCTGGAGGTGGAGCTTTAAAGAACTCCTCAAAAAGTGCGCGATCGCCTGGTTGCACTACAATCCCGATTTCTTCTATACCAGCGCTGATGGCTTCTTCCACAATTGCTAGAATTACCGGCTTGGCACGACCCTCTCGATCGATAATCGGGAAAAATTCCTTTTTCACCGCCTTGGTAGCTGGAAATAAACGAGTTCCGAAACCTCCGGCTGGAATTATAGCTTTGCGAACTTTGCGTGCATGAAGTGTTAGCTTTAAACCTTGCATTTGAGGAAAATCCCGCTCAATAATTTCAATAACTTTTTGCTGGCTTTCTTCGTCTTTAACGATAAATTGTGCTGTACCATCCCCTTGGGAACCAACACCTTTCCCTCCCCAAATGTAGGGCTGAATGGGTTCATAATCAAGGATTTTATGCAGGATGGGAGCTGTTAATTGCTCAGGACAGACGGGAATCAGATGCTTGTCAAATTCGATTTGTGCCTTTTTCATCAAGATACCAATTTGTTCAGCATCTCCTTTTTGCAAGGCGTCTACTGCTTCTTGAGTAATTTGAGAACTGATGGAGCCAAGATATTTTTGGACATTCTCTTGGGATTCGTTACTGGCGAAAGGATAACACTGATTCAAGTTACTGAGTATTTCTTGAGTATTTTTCCCAGCACCGAGATCGACAATTACAAAGAACAGGTTTTTGGGTACTTTTAGTTCAATAATATCCAAGCGTGAAGCGAAGCTATCGCCGCTAGGCGAATCGCCATCAAAAACCATCAGGATCGGGCGATCGCCATAAGCACACGCTTGATCCATTCGTCCGCAGCGAGAAGGCGTGGTAATCTCCCCCAGATAAGCCAACTCCATTTCGTCTCGGAGGGTCATCTTTAAGTCATACACGCGATTGAAAGCACGAGCTACGAGGACGCACAGCGCAGCACTGGAGGAAAGACCTTTTTTAACTGGCAAATCTGTCAGATAATTGTCGATTTCCAGTCCGTCCACTCGGTAACGAGCCACAAATTGGTAGGCAACGCCAGCGGCATAACTAAAGAAATCACCTTTTTCAGCTTCGGCAAGCAAAACCTCGGCGTCCATCGGCAGAGTCAGCGTTTTCCGGGTGCCGTCACTCAGGGAAGCGTGAAAAATCAGATGAGTGGGATGAGGCTTAACCTCGGCATAAAGCCCCTGATTAGTCCCGACGATCAGCGTATAGCCTTTTTCTAAATTCGGATTGATGCGGCGATAGTCTCCCGCCCAATCGCTGTGTTCGCCAAACAGACACAGGCGACCTGGAACAAAAATTTTCATAAATTTCATGCTGCTATCTTCGCACCCTCTAGTAATAAACTACTCTGGGTGGTGAGCAAGCGTTGAAGCGATCGCTCTTTTTATCTACGCGATTTATCTACCGCAATGATTCGGCTTTTTGCACCCCGTTGGGTCTCGGTACCAGTCAATACATCGCACCGACTGGTTAAAATTGCTCTGAAGCTAGGGAGAAAGCCCAAGGATAGTTTCTTCAATTTTTCAACATCGAAGAGGAAACGTTTATGCAATCGGCTCTACAGCAGCCTAACATACAGGATGTAAAAGTTCAGCTTCTCCTAACAGGAGGACATGAGTACACCATTTATCTCAAGTCAGATTCACCCGTACTCCACAGTCTGCTGAAAACAATTGTGGCTCAATCCCAAAAACAGGAAGCGGTATTTTCTTGTTTATTTCAGATTCCCATCAATGAGGGTCATGCGGCTCTGTCTTTTCCGAGCGATCGCTTGGTTGGCATCGTTACGGAACCGCCCCTGTACGTGCAACAAAACTTGCCGCCAATAGAAGAGCCACCACCTCAATCTGTAGATTTTTTACCAAATATTTTACCTTCTGAATATGTGCAAATTGATAATTTCTTAACCTTGGAGGAAAAGAACCGCTTACTTAATTACGTTTGGGAACAAGAGTCAAACTTTGTTTCTACTAGCACTTCAACAAACGAGGCTGACTATCGTCGCTCAATGGTTCTCTATTACTTCCCTGAATTTTCTGAATTGGTAGTCAATCGAATTAAAGCGATTCTCCCAAATGTCTTCAGAAAGCTAAGGATACCTTCTTTTAAAGTTTCCGATATTGAAAGTCAGTTAACTTCCCATAATGACGGGAATTATTTCAAAATTCATAACGATAATGGCAGCCCTGAAACTATCACTAGAGAATTAACTTATGTTTATTACTTTTATCGCGAGCCAAAACCCTTTTCTGGTGGAGAGTTACTGATTTACGACAGTAAGGTGGAAAACAATTTTTACGTACAATCAGACTCGTTTAAAACAGTTGAACCGAAAAACAACAGCATTGTGTTTTTCCTGAGCCGCTATTTACACGAAGTGTTGCCTGTGGTTTGTCCTTCTAAAGCTTTCGCAGACAGTCGATTCACCATTAATGGCTGGGTGCGTCGTCAAGTAAATAATGTCTAACGGCTATCTTGGTTACACAAACTTAGACCGCAAAGGCGGTCTAATATCAAGTCCGGCTCATTGACCGTCAAATAATTAGCTTGTTTGCGTCAGGCTATATTTGTGTAGCTTTACCCTGAAGGAAGGGTGTAGCTACACAAATGTAGAGTGCTTCCAGTGTATACGCAACGAAAAAACGCATATTATAAAGCTGATGTGCATTTGGAAATGCACATCAGCTTAGTTATCTTCTGGGGATGGATTAAAGCAGGAATGCTTCCAAATGCGAACCTTTTTTACCGTTGGGGTTTGATAATTTGGCAGGGTATTTTCACGCATAAAATAAATAGAAAAGGTATCAAGCTGCTGTGACCCTTGGTGCTGAGAATTCCAATTTCGGCAAAGATATCGCCCATAGTAAAGACGATATTTGGAATTGTCCTTGCTCCAAAGATTCATCATGTATTTGCGCCAACGCTCGTTTGGATAAGTCGCAGACACAAGACGTGGTTTTTCCCAGCTTACAGGTATGCCATTTTTAAAAACATCTATTTCGGTGCCATTTTTAAGCTGACCTGGAATGACATACCAGCCATCATCTTTAAGTGGATAGGGAGCAAACATACTCCATTTTTGGTCTAATCTCAACACAAGCGTCACCCAATTAACCACGCTTGGCAGCTTAAAGATAGAGGGAGCAATCGTCCTGAGATTCCACAAAGAGACGCAAAGCAATAAGAGGAAGGCGATAATATCTGTTAACAACGAAGAACGCACTTCCAGAGGACGAAACTTTAAAGGAGTCGTGACTTTAGAGGCGGCGCGGCGATTGTTGGCAATGATTTCGTAGGCTTTCGTACCCACAGACAACACAGGACGCCATTCCAACAAGGGAGTCAGAGGTCGAAGTAAGGGTGATAGGTGACAGACGTAGGCGATCGCTTTAAATTTGAAATGTTTGTATCCTTCCCAATCGACCACTACCCAGGAATTGTGCGTTTTCATGTCCGCGAAAATTTCCGGGTCATCCTGAGCTAAAAGCAGTGGCGTTCCTGGCAATACTAAGAAGGTGCGGAGCAGGTATACCGTCTTTTTACAGAAACCACACTCTCCGTCATAGTAGATTTTTAGTCCCTGACGTTGCGGAGTTTGCAGGCGCTGGGAGATCCCATTCCAAAACTCGCTAGGGATGAAAACCAGCCAAGCGATCGCGCTGATAAAGGGAAAAAGACCGAGGGTTAGTCCTAGTCCAAAACCGAGATGTAACAGGATAAATGTCGCCACCGCACACAAGCGGAAAAAGCTGGTACGGATGGGGATGAACAGTAAAAATGGCCCTAATAACTCAATCCCCAGCGTGGTGTAGGTTAAAAAGACGAGCAGTGGCGGCGGAAATCCTAAGAAAAATTGACCGATGGGGGTCGCAAACTGATCGATGCTCAAGGCATAATAAACGGCGCTGCCTTCTTTCCACCAGATCGGATCGGACTTCAGCGCCCATGTAAACCAGTAGACAAAACAGATTTGTAGTGTCAAGGCGACCGTTGCACCGGACAAAATACGCTCTGGCAAAGCTTTTGAGGATGAATTAAGGGCGCTATCCACGGAATAACACGCCCCTAACGGCAAAAACATTGCCCAAAATAGCAACAAGCGAAATTCGATGTCTCCAGCACTGAGTACCATTGGGTTTCGACTATGAAGAGAAACCAAGAGTGCCCAGGATACGATGGTGACAAATCTTGTCCGATAACCGATTAACAGTGCAAAGGCAATAAATCCAGCCAATAAGAATAGAAAACTTTGAAATAAAGCTTGTCCGCTGAATAAATGTACTGACCAGAACCAAGGATTTAAGAATTGTTCAACCAGTGGGGCGCGGGGAAGGATGCCAAAATCAGTGTAGTGAGCTTTGAGATCCTTAGAACGATTAATCAGATCGGTAACGACGAGCAACGCTAGACCGATGCGAAACAACGCGAGCGATCGCAAATCCAACCCAAATAGTTGCTCCAGCTTCCTCTCAAAGCCACTTTTAAATTTTTTCTCCTTGGAGAACATAGAACGTTAGCCCCTTAATTGACAATTCGGTTATAACTAAAATCTCTATAAAAGTCGCCAAAATCGCCATTCATTATCCGAATTACAGTGCCACCGATACAAAGGCACCTTGTTAGCAAAAATTAGGGTTGGAAGTTCAACTAAACTTCCAACCCCCATCGCTTATTGAAACAATGACTAATCAATGAATGGTTTAGTTAGATTTCCGACGGCGCACTACTCTCAGTCCTCCAACCATTAAAGCTAGAGCTGCCACAGTGCCTGGTTCTGGTACCTTTGTTGAACCACCGTTGTCGCCGCCAGTGGTGTCGCCGCCAGTGGTATCGCCGCCAGTGGTATCGCCGCCAGTGGTATCGCCGCCAGTGGTATCGCCGCCAGTGGTATCGCCGCCGGTGGTATCGCCGCCGGTGGTATCGCCGCCGGTGGTATCGCCGCCAGTGGTATCGCCGCCAGTGGTATCGCCGCCAGTGGTATCGCCGCCAGTGGTATCGCCGCCAGTGGTATCGCCGCCAGTGGTATCGCCGCCAGTGGTATCGCCGCCGGTGGTATCGCCGCCGGTGGTGCCGCCGACAATAGTACCACCTAGCAATTTGTCACTCCCAGCGCCAGCATTTACCTGCTGGAAGCGAACTGCCGCCTGAAGGGTGTTATTTTGGAATCCAGCCAGGAATTGGCTTTCAAGTGTGGCAGCAACAAGGTTTGTACCACTTAATAAAAAGCTGACAAACGTATTGCCGCCCTGAGGAAGGGCACCATTAGCATTGCCACCTTCAAAGTTACCGTTATCAGCAACACCAACGCTAAAGTCACCGACTTGATTACTAAAAGGGGTAAAATTAACGTTTTGTAACAGTGTAGGGAAGAAACTGCTGCCTATGTAGGAGTTGCTAACTACGGACAAACCTTCCAGGAGATCGAACGCAACACCTGTCAGTTTAGACTGAGTGGCTCCAGCGCCGAAAATACTTTGACCAGTAGTGTTGGTGATATCCAGCCCAAGCCGAACGTTGTTTCCTTCCTGAATAAAACTGAAGTCTACAAAAGCTGATGCGCCAGTGGCAGGGTTATTAGAAGATTGACTGGTGGAACCAAAAGATATGCCGAAGGCTTGTGCCGAGCTTGGTACTAGAAAAGAGGATGTAATAGCAATGCCAGCTGCTGCTAAAACGGAAGGTAAAAATGAAGTTACTTTCATCGATGAAATCTCCTTGGTTAAGACACAAGATTAAATTGGCGTTTGTAGATAATGCTTTTTCTTTAGCCCTGCATATTTCACGCTCAGCTAATGTACGCAATATATCAGTGGCTCCTCTAAGCCACAATAGATTCTCAGTAGTTTCTCGATATCTTTAAATAAAATGGCAACGCTCTTTATCGCTACTTCATGATTCTACTGATGAAGATCTTACTTAGTTTATTTACCTAGTTAAAACGAAGCAGTTTGTTAGCTTCTAATTTAAAGCAAGGTGTTTATACTGAGGCTTTATAATAAATTTATATAAAAATAGATTAAGTTTATAGTTTCTTAAAATTAAATATCAGGGTTTATACGTAACTTATTGATAGCTTTAAATAAATAGGCATTTTTCTTTATCGTTACTTTACAATCTATGAGGATTCCACGTAAATGATTGATGCTTTTTAAGAAGGCGATCGCTGTTTTTCACTGCGAGATTTAAAGCGTTTTCATCGCTTACGCCATCCTCAAACAGATAGAACACCGCAGACTCGTTTGAGTTCCCACTCATGTTGTGTATTTAAGCCCAGATGATTCTTGCGTAGCCAGTTCTGGCTACTTACAATCGGTTGCCGAGGCAGTTTCTAATACGGTTCACGAAGAAGCTAAAAATTCAAAGCAAAGGTAGGTTGAATTAAGGAGCGAAGCTTAACAAATGCTTCTATGTGTTGGGTTTCGTTCCTCAACCCAACCTACAACTACACGAAGATCGCGCGATCGCTCACACCGATCCGGGTGCTAAAACGATCCCTCAGCTTGCTACAGGGAGTGTCGTCTTGATTCAGCGGCATTGCAGGGGAAGCCGTTATGGAAAAGTAGCATTCCACACTAATTGATTAGCGATTTACCGCTTAATATTGATTCGCAGAGATTTCTACAACAAATGCTGTAAGAGTGCTGGGCACGCGATCGCGTGTCGCCGCCTTGCACTCTACTTCCTTACTCCTTGGCACCATCTACAGGCTTTTAAGCGTTAATCTACAGCCCCAGATGCTTTGAGCGATCGCGCGATCTCTCTGTATCGATTCATTTGGGCGATCGCCAAAGCCGTGTAGCCACCCCGGTTTTTCAAATTCACATCCGCACCAGCTTTCAGCAATACCTGCACGGCATTCGCATGACCCCGCTGAACAGCCCACATTAAAGCAGTTGCACCCGCATCATCTTGAAGATTGATATCCGCTCCCGACGAGAGTAGCCCTTGCATCACCCCCGCGTGCCCCTGCTCAGCTGCCTTGATGAGGGCACATTTCCCGTCGTTGACTCGTGTATTGGGCTTAGATCCACCCTCCAGCAGCACTTTCACCGTGTCAGCGTGTCCCTGCGATGCTGCCACGGTTAACGCTGTCTCACCCAGATTCCCCGCGTTAGAATTCGCGCCCTTTCTTAACAGAGCTTCCACAATCGCCCCCTGACCATGCAATGCTGCCACCATCAAAGCGGTATCGCCCAACTTATTTCGCGACTGGACATCTGCTCCTCGGCTGAGGAGAATTTCTACCACATCAGCATGACCTTCGACAACGGCAAAGTTTAAAGCGGTCTCATCATCTTTATCTTTGGCATTAATATCCGCGCCGCGATCGAGTAGCGCTGTCACAATATCAGTGTTAGCGATCGCTGCCGCAGCCATCAGCGCCGTTGAGCCATCCGAGTTTTGAGCATTCACATCAGCACCGCCCTCGAGCAATGCTCTCACCACATCCGTATGAACTCGATCGATTGCGAGAGTTAAAGGGGTTTCACCTTCTTTATCTTTCGCATTCACATCAGCGCCATTCGCTAACAACCGCTGAATCACTTCTAAACGACCAAACTCAGCAGCTTGTATCAGGGGGCTTCTGCCGTCCTTGGTTTCGGCATTCGCATCTGCCCCTCGCTCTAACAAAACCTGCACCGTCTCAGCGTGTCCGAGTCCAGCAGCGAGAAATAAGGGAGAGACACCATCATTCTCTCTTCTCCCATTCACCTCAGCACCGGCATCTAATAAGGCTTGCACCACCCTAGTTTTGCCCTCCTGCGCCGCCAACATCAAAGCTGTATCCTCAACGTTGTCTTTGACATTGACTTGGGCACCCACATCCAGCAAGATTTGCACCACGTCAACATAACCTTTCAGCGCCGCCACCATCAGCGCTGTGCTGCCATCCTCGTTAGCGGCATTCACATCAGCTTCTTTGGCAGCTAACATTCTAACTACGTCAATCTGATTCGCTGCCGCCGCTATCATCAAAGCCGTCAGACGATATCGTTGTCTAAGTTGATTGACGTTTGCACCAGCGTCCAGTAAAAGTCTGACAATCTCGGTGTAGCCGTTCTGGGCGGCAAACATCAAAGCAGTGGTGCCCTCCCGGTCTGTCGCACTGACATCAGCGCCAGCGGTGATTAGCGCTTTTACCCGCTGAATTTCTCCCCGCTTCGCCGCCCTAATTAAGTCTTGATTTGCACTCACCGCTGTTGCCCGATCCCCTCCGCAGCATTGCCAACTTCACCTCAAATTATACTTTTGAGAGGAGGGTGTCGCTTAACCCCCAAGCTTGGAGAGGACAAAGGCAACGAGGAAGCCAACAACGGTGATTAGTCCAGCAAAATCATGGGCTTGCTCGAAAGCTTCTGGAATCATGGTGTCTGATATCATTGCCAGAATTGCGCCGGCTGCCACGGCGATAGTTGCGGCGATAATTTCTTCAGAGAAGTGACTGAAGATGACATCGCCCAAAAGCGCGGCGATACCGGAAAGAATCGCGATCGCTGCCCACACGCCAAAGATATAGCAAGCTGAACGACCTGCTTTCTTCATGCTAGCGGCGCTGGAGAGTCCTTCGGGAAGATTCGAGAGAAAAACGGCTGCTACCGTCACCCAGCTAACAACTCCTCCTTGAATCATGCTGACGCCAATCGCAATTGATTCCGGAATGCCATCAAGCAGGGCACCGATAGCGATCGCTAAACCGCTCCCACTCGCCTCCTATAAGAGATTTTTGTTGGTTGCCAGAGCGCTTGCGATGCTTGGCACCCTGATAATTCAGATACCAGTTTGCTCCTGTGTAGACAGCAGCACCGCTTACGAAACCAATTGCTGTTGAATCGAAGCCACCCCGCTGATAAGCCTCATCCATTAGCTCAAAAGATAGCGTCGAAATTAGCACCCCGGCACCGAAAGCCATCACGGCTGCGATCGCTCGTGGGGAAATTTGCACAAAATATCCCAACCCGGCTCCCAATAGCAGCGCCGATCCCCCCACCAAACCCCAGAAACCTGCCTGTAACCAGACTGGCAACATCAGACGCCCTCCCTAGCAAATCCCAGCCCTGCAATGTTCAGCAGACTTTCTACTACTCAATCATCAGAGGTTATGGTGCAGTCATGACGACTACCCAAAGGTAGACAGCCATTATGATAAGTTTTATAAAGTTCCTTAATGAGCCGAATCTTATGAGCTTGGAAATCCCCGTATCGATTAAACCCTGGCTTAATTTTATTCACCCCGCCTTGATGTGGGTGCTACTGGGCACATCCCTCTATGCCCTATATCTGGGGATTCTAGTTCGACGCACTCGCAGTGCTGAAGGGGACGCCAAAAAAGAGCTAATCAAAGGCAGGTTTAACGTCCGGCATTACCAAGTTGGTTCATTGCTGTTGGCGTTGATGGTGATAGGCACGCTTATCGGCATGGGCGTTACCTATATCAACAATGGAAAACTCTTTTTCGGGCCTCACCTGCTGGCAGGTTTAGGCATGACGGGGATGATTGCAGTTTCTGCTGCACTCTCTCCGTATATGCAAAAGGGGCACGATTGGGCACGTTACAGCCACATTTTTTTAAATATTGTTCTTCTGGGGCTGTTTGGCTGGCAAGCTGTGAGCGGTGTAGAAATTTTGCAGAGAATCATCAGCAAGATGTAGCCTTTGGGAGGATGCTAATGGCTAATTGCTATTAGCCATTAGCCATTAGGGATTTAGCCATTAGCCCTTTTCTTGGCTTTTTTAGGCACGGGCAAGCCCAGACTGGTATGAAAGTCTTCCTGGACTTTGGGGGTGAGAGACTTAGAAACTTGTCGCACAATTTGAGCCAAGAGGCGATCGCCCGTATTTTGAATCACAGACTTAGGCAACTTGTGAATAAACTTGGGAAACTGAATATAAACGGACAAGTCCAGATGCCACTCAACATAGGTGATCGCAGATACCTGATGTGGGGCGAATCTATCTGCCGGTACTTCCACTAATGTCATCGCCGACTCATAGTCAACGTCATAGCCTGGAGTCACGTAATTCGGAACGGGTACTGTCCGAACTCGATAAACACCTTGATCCCGTGGCAACAGTTCTAAGCCAATTTTTGGCTCCACCTCATAACCAAATGCACCAAAACGCCCGATTACCAAAGCGTAACCATTCTCTCCTAGGGGTTCTACTTGCATGGGGTGAGCGCAGCGGCAGAACCAACCGTGGTGAGTATCTAGATACTTAGCAACCGTTTCGGCATCGGCATACATCTCCATGCAGCTCTCAAAGTGAGTATGAAATCGAGTCGTTTCATTTGTACTCGCGGCTTCTAGGGCTGCGTTGTCGGCATCCATGAGACTGGATACTGGATTCAACATTCCTGAGTTAACCTCAAACGGTACCTCAAACGGTTGACGATCGTAGAATTGCGACTGCATCACCTGCTCTCCTGCGCTGGTTGCCGTTTTTCTATATACAGGATTCCCACAATGGGCTGAATTGTTTCCATAAATTCTAATTCTTCAACAAAAGACGACAACGCCTTTGAGTTTCTACAATTAAAAAGTTAGAGTTTACTGCCAACCAAAAAAAATTCTCTGTCCACTCAGCATAGCTTGCGATTCTAAAGACTGGACACGGGTAATTTACGGAGAAATTAATGAAAGCATTTGTAGCAGGGGCAACGGGGGAGACAGGTCGTCGGATTGTACAAGAGCTAGTGCAGCGGAATATACCTGTTCGAGCGTTGGTTCGAGACATCGAAAAAGCTAGACAGATTCTACCAGATGCCGCTGAATTGGTAGTTGGCGATGTTTTACAGCCAGAAAGCCTCTCTTCTGCCCTAGGTGATAGTACGGTTCTACTGTGCGCCACAGGTGCTAGCCCCGGCTTTGACCCGACTGGACCCTACAAGGTGGACTACGAAGGCACTAAAAATCTAGTGGATGCCGCCAAGGTAAAGGGAATCGAGCATTTTGTGCTGGTTTCTTCAATTGGAGCTTCTCAATTTTTGCATCCGCTGAATGTGTTCTGGCTGATTCTGGTGTGGAAGAAGCAAGCAGAGGAATATATTCAGAAAAGCGGGTTGACGTACACAATTGTGCGACCTGGAGGTCTTAAAAACGAAGAGAACTCAGAGCCAATCGCTATGTACAAGGCTGACACTCTGTCTTTAAGTGGCAGCATTCCCCGTACTAAGGTCGCGAAGGTGTGTGTAGAAGCGCTATTTCAACCATCGGCTCGCAATAAAATTGTTGAAGTCATTACCAAGGCAGAGGCTCCGGAAAAAAGCTGGGAGCAGATGTTTGCCAGTGTGGCCTGATTATGTTCTCAGCCATCGGGCGTTTTCTCGCCGGTATGTTTTCAGCGATCGGGAGTTTTCTCATCGGAATGCTGAGCATGACGGCGGTGCTGTGCTTGTTGCTTTATTTGAAGGACTGGGAGGAGCTACGCGATCGCGGCTTCTCCTACGGAAACTCGTCGGTGGCTCCACTGAACGGAAACGGTACCGCTCCCTTGGCAATGCAAGGGGGCGATCCTTATATCCGTGCCTTGATGCGGACAATTTCTGCTAGTGAAGCAAATGTTGCCCAGCCTTATCGGGTCATCTATGGCGGTCAGTATGTCCAAGACCTCAGCCAGCATCCCCAGATGTGCATCCCGATTGGTGTTGGCCCTAATACGGGAAAATGTTCTACTGCTGCTGGTCGCTATCAGATGCTCAACACGACGTGGCTTGAGAAGGCTCAGCGCTATCACCCGCAGCCTTCAGAATTTATGTTTTGGCACTCTTATAGCTTTGAGCCACAATTTCAGGACGCTGTAGTTTATGCGTGGCTGAGTGACCGGAAAGCCTGGAAAGTAGACATTTCCAAGTTGCTGCGTCAAGGGAAACTAAAAAAGGTGTTGCGGCTGCTATCTGGCACTTGGACAAGTCTGGGCTATGGGATAGAAACCAACTCTATGAGTGGGAAGTTGCCAGAAATTTATGAGCAAATGCTAAAAGAAGAGCTACAAACTTATGGATAAAAAACCGACGCGAGTGCGGGTTTCCAAATTTAATCTAGTTCAGTGAACTTTAGTATCCATCACACTCTTCAGCTTGCTCTAAGATATCTTTCCCCTCATTGTTTGTAACGTAGACTTCCTAGAAATTCATCCGAATCAGCAACGTTTTGCGGTTAGAAGAGGCAACACCTCCTTCTGGAGCTGACGTGTTGAAAAAAATCGGCATAGCCATTACCACCAGCCCAATTAGAAAAATATGAGCGATTAAGTCAAAGGTTGTGAAACCTTTGCTTGTACTTTTTTTGAAACCGGGTAGTAAGCACAAAGCTGGGCGGTGGAGATTCATGGCGGACTCCAAAGGAGGTGAGGTCGAACAATCTATTACTATAGATAGTTGAATTCATAGACTGTTCCCACCGTTTTTTTAAGGGACTTTTGAGGAATGCGATCGCCTTTCTCCGTAGAAACCCTTGCTTTTGCTCCTTTTTTTCCGGACGTTGTTAAGTTTTTAAGAAAAAAACTTAACAACGTTTGCCAAAGCAGTGATAATTTTCTTAAGCTTAAAAGCTCCTTAAGAGCTTGATGTCAGAGAAAAACCAAGTATTGATTAGCCAACATAAGTTTAAGCGCCTATAAAGCTATTTTTCATAGATTTCTAAAGGTAATCCGTCTGGATCGCTAAAGAATGTAAACCGCTTGCCAGTCATCTCATCAAGTCTAATATCTTCTACCTGCACTCCTTGGTTTTTTAAATAGTAAACAGCTTCATCTATATTTTTGACAGCAAACGCTAAATGCCTCAATCCGCAAGCTTCAGGGTGACTTAATCTTTGAGGAGGATTAGGAAATGAAAAAAGCTCAATTTGATCGCCGCGACCAACTCTCAAATCTAATTTGTAAGAATTTCTTTCTTCTCTAAAGGTTTCTTGGATAATTGAGAATCCTAAAACCTCTACATAAAACTTTTTAGATTTTTCATAGTTAGAGCAAATAATCGCGGCATGATGAATTCCTATTGTTTCCATAAAATGAAATTCCGCACAACGGCAACCAATAAACTACATTTCTGATAATACTTTACTTCGGAAAAGTCAAATTAATAATTTAAACTAATTAAAGGTGGAAGTTACCGTATTTTTTATAATATAAAATTGGTTTAAATAGCTATCATTTAGAATCTCGCCCCAGCCTCCTACCTAAAAGCGGAGGCGGGGTATTTATCATTTTGTTTGTAACATATAAATTTCTTAGCTTTCCTTTTTAAGCCCGATTGAGCGAGCGTTAAGGCAGCGCCTCAAAACCCAAATGGTATTTAGGGTAAGCATTACCTTAACAAATATTATTGAATTGATACAGGTTTAGCTAAAAACTGGCTAACTTTGTCAAAAAATACTCTTGGATTTTCTACATGAATATTATGCCCACAATTACTAATTAAATTAACCTTAGCTGCTTTACACAGTTTCGCCATTTCTGAGTTAATGATTCTAAACTTGTTATCATATTCACCCACTAGCAAAAGCATAGGGTTTTGGTTTTGTTTGAGCGCTTCCCATAAAGAAGGTTGGCATCCAGTACTCAAATTACTTAGGGACTTAGCCAATTCAAAGGGATTATTTTGTAGCCGAGACTCTATTATCTGCTCAAATTTCGGATGTTTTTTGAGAGAAACAAAAAGCGGCTGATGATACCAATTTGTTAAAAATTCTGAAAAATCAATCGTTACTAATTCCTGCGATAATTCTAGATCCCGCTGGAGTCGCTTCCATCGTTCCTCTTCGGTCTTCAACCCAGGAGATGCCGATTCCAAGACAACTTTAGGAAAACGTTCGGGGAAATGAAGGGTCAAATATAAAGCCAATCGTCCACCCATCGAATAGCCAACCAAAAAACATTTTTCAATGCTTAACTGTTCTAGCAGGTTGAGCAAAGCCTGGGCAGTATTTGCCATTTCATAGCACTCGTCTCCACCCATAACCTTAGTTTGTCCATGACCTGGAAGGTCAACAGCAAGACAACAAAATTGGTCAGACAAAAATGAGATAACTTGATTAAATTCGTTGCAGTCACCCATAAAGCCATGTAAAAACAGGATTATCGGTTTATCTGCGCTACCGCTCAAAGAATAGTGAAATTGATAATCAAACGTCATCCTCTACAACTGTTTACTCAAATCTGATTTGCTTAATCGTAATGCACGTCAGGATAGCGATCGCATCCTCTGTCACCAACACTATCAGTTGCGATCGCTATCCTGACTGGAGCTGCAAGCAATGCAGTAGAATTTATGCTGCTCTATTCGTTGGCAATTCCGACTCCGGAATTAGGAAGGTTTTGCTATCCCTGTGTACAGAGGCAATCGAACCAGGTTAACCGTGCGATCGCTTCCTCCAACTTCCCCAACATAGTGCCATCACTAAAAACATTAATATATTTTATTCTTTCTTACTTAAACATTAAATTGTCTTATTGTTTTTATTGGGAATTATGCTACGTTTCTAAAGTATCCCTCTTCTGTCACTTTCCGAGTATTCTGAATAAAAGGATTAAAAGAAAAAACTCTGGAAGGTAAGTAGGGCAATGGATGTAGAATTACAAATTCTGAAACATTTAGCAAGAG
>NZ_JAMPKA010000024.1:0-89912 GCF_039961855.1 Trichocoleus sp. Lan
CCAAGAATATTCTCCTCAATGAGGGCATCCGGGCTTGGATGGCTCCTCAGGATCAACCCCACGAGAACTTTATCTTCCCTGAAGAGGTTCTGCCTCGCGGTAACGCACTGTAATGTCAGGAGTGAAATATTGAGTTAATTTTCTCTAACTCAGCATGGGCGGGGCGATCCCGCTCCTACAGCACTCCTCATTGAACGATACCCCGCCACTTGCGGGGTATTTTTTTTCAAGCCAGCCCACATCTGCTCTAGCCTGTGCTAATCTAAATGAAGGGAATGAATCCTTAGCGATTTTTCCCCTACTCCTTTTGAGAATTAGACCGTTCAGGCAACAAGGAGGTGATGCCCATGAGTGATAGTAGTAAATTTATGGGTCATCAAATTAGCGTTAACCGGCTGAGCGTCGGAGCTGTTCTCTAAAAGCCAGTTTTAATCCCCTAGTAGGATTAACTAAAGGCTGAAAGAGCTAGGCTGGTATTTGGAGTTCCTTCCGACAGTCTGGTGCTAATTTGAAGACCCGCTAGACCGCCCTCACATTGAGTGTAATGGTGATACCAAAACGCTTCCCGTGGGGGCGGATAGTTTTTTAGGGACTTTTTTTCAGGAAGGCGATGGCGTAGATACTCAGCGAGCTGGCAATTAACAAAGCATTCATCAGCTATCAAGTTAGCCAGGGAAGCAGTAGAAGAGAAAATGAAAAAAGTTTGGAGAAGCGATCGCCCAGATTAACAAATTAGTTGCTGTTGCTCCATCTCAATAGAAACAAAGCATCATCTACGAGAAATTTTGTACAATAAGGTGACGCTAACACTGACAACAGATGATAGCGATGGGTTGACAACAAAAGACTTTGATAGGGCGCAAGTCATTTTTAAAGAGTGACTTAGGTCATCCGAAAAATAACACGAAAAATCTCAATAAGCGCTCTAGCAATCATTTCAGGCGCTGGTGAGGTGGTGGCACCGTCCAATCTGTGTTACGATGACTTGAAAAATCAAGAAGGATTGTCACTCTTTCTGAAATATCTTTCTGAAAAAGTGTGTGTGAGGAAAAGAGGAAAGATGGCTAAATTAATGTGGAAATCTCTGCTAGTAAGTCCAGCAGTTTTGGGAGCGGCACTCGTGCTTTCTTCAGCTGCGATCGCAGCTGAAAAGCCCGTAACATCTGAAGTAATTCAGCCCCAAACGACTGAGGCAAACCTACCGAAAGTTCAGTCAGTGGCTTTGGTTACTGCACCCCAAGCCCCGGAAGCTAACTCAGCCCCCGTGTTTTCAGCAACCGCTAAATCAGCCGAAGCGCTGAGTGCAGTTGAAGTGGAAACGCCAGAACAGTTAGCAGTAGCGCCGATTCAAGATGCAGCAACCGCCAACTCGGCAGAAGCGCTAAAGGTAGAGAAGCTCGATAGCACGTCTGTACCTGTAGTGCCAGCAGTAGAGACGCCAAAACAGTTGGCAGCAACGCCCATCCAGGACGCAGCAACCGCCAATTCAGCCGAAGCTCTAGGCGTAGACAACAGCGTGTCGGTTCCAATGGCAGCACCGACGAACACCAAGCTGGCTCAAAGCGCCCCAGCAGGAAATACAGTTGACAACAACAGCGTTTTAGAACAAATCAATCGCTACAGTCGGGAAGGAAATAATTCCCAAAGCCAAGTCACAAACGTCTCCCAACTGTCAGACGTGGAACCAACCGACTGGGCATACGAAGCGCTGCGAAGCCTAGTAGAGCGCTATGGCTGTATAGCAGGATATCCGGATGGCACCTATCGGGGCAACCGGGCAATGAGCCGTTATGAATTTGCGGCGGGTTTGAACGCTTGTTTGCTGCAAATCGAGAAATTAATTGCCGCGTCTACAGCAGATTTTGTTACCAAAGAAGATTTAGCCACACTTCAGCGGCTGATCGATGAATTTGGGGCAGAACTGGCAACCCTCCGGACGCGGGTAGATAACCTGGAAGGACGGGTGACGTTCCTAGAAAACCATCAGTTCTCGACAACCACCAAATTGGTGGGTGAAGCGATCTTTGCTGTCACGGACTCGTTTACGGGTGATGTTAGCGTTAGCGACTTGGATGTGGATGTCGATGACCGTGGCACCAACACCATCTTTGGAGACCGGGTACGTTTAGACCTGCAAACTAGCTTCACAGGTCGAGATGTATTGCACACTCGTCTCGCCGCTGGGAACCTGGGACTTTTAACCCCCGACACATTCGAGGGAACTCAGACTTTTAACCTCGGTTTCAACAACGACAACAGCAATGATATTGGCTTAGACTGGCTGGCGTATGAGTTTCCGTTTGGCGCTTCCCAAGTTTACATCTCAGCCACTGGAGGACGCCATTCCGACTACACCCCTGTTTTGAATCCTTACTTCTATAACGGAGTCAGTGACAGTGGTAGCGGCTCACTCTCAACCTTTGCTCAGTACAGCCCCATTTATCGCATCGGGGGCGGTGCTGGTGCTGGTCTGAGACTGGGTGTCGGTCGGGCACCAATTCTCGGTCCCACTTCATTAACGGTGGGTTATCTAGCAGATAATGCCAATAATCCTGCCGATAGCACACCGCTTGGACTAGGTATTAATCAGCATGGTGGTCTGTTCAACGGTGACTATTCTGCTCTGGCGCAGCTAAATTTCACTGTCAGCGACCGATTCGGCTTGGCGGCTACCTACGTTCACGGTTACCATAGTTCCGGCAACTCGATATTCGACAGTGGCAGAGGCCAGGGTGTAGTTGGTACCGCTTTAGCCAACAATCCAGGGGTTATTGGTCCCTTCGTTTCATCCGCACTTGGTATATCAGCTGACGCAAGTCCAACGGTCAGTAACTCCTATGGATTACAAGGTGCTTTCCGATTGGGTGACAGAGTTTCACTCAGTGGCTTTGTCTCTTATAGCGACGTCACAGTGATTGGTGACGGAGATGGTGAAGTCTGGAGCTATGGATTAGGGGTAGCCTTCCCTGACCTAGGGAAACGGGGTAACGTTTTGGGGATCTTCGCCGGTGCCCAACCCTATCTGGGAAGTCTCGAACTTGAGGGTGCTCGGGTTCCAGTTGGTAAAGATCGACCCTACCACATTGAAGCTTTCTACAAGTACCAGCTGACGGAGAATATCTCTGTTACTCCTGGAGTTGTCTGGCTGACAGCTCCCGGTCAAAGCAATGATAACGACGACGCTGTTATCGGTACGCTCAGAACTACGTTCAGCTTCTAGTGGCACAAAAGCTAGGCGGCTGGGTTATATAGCTTGCCTAATATTGTGAAATGAAATCAGTAAAGCCTCGCTCAATGCGGGGCTTTTTTGTATGATTTATTACCTAATGCAATTTCTGGGCTGTGGTAGGATGACAGGAAAAATTAAGAAGGATGTCAATCTTTCTGAATAAGGTGTGTGTGAGGAAAAGAGGAAAGATGGCTAAATTTATCTGGAAATCGCTGGTATTCAGCCCAGCAGTTTTGGGGGCAGCATTGGTGGTTTCATCGGCAGCGATCGCTGCACAAACGCCTGCTGCTAAAGAAGTGATTCAGCCCCAAACGGTAGAGGCACTACCAGAATTGCAGCCAGTAGCGATCGCTACTGCGCCAGAAACCCCAACAGTCAGCTCAATCCCTGTATTTTCAGCTACCGCTGAGAAGTCAGAGTTAGAGCAGAAAGTTGTTGCGACGGAAGCGCCAGAACAGTTGGCAGTCGCACCCAGCCAGGAGCCAGCAACCGCCGACTCAGCTCAAGCACTAGGGGTAGAAACGATTGAAGGCACATCTTTGCCTGTCGTGCCAGCTGCCGACTCAAAGCTGGCTCAAACAGCTCCAGCAGGAAATACAGTTGACAACAACAGCGTTTTAGAACAAATCAATCGCTACAGCCAGGAAGGAAATAACTCCCAAAGCCAAGTCACCAACGTCTCCCAACTGTCGGACGTGGAACCAACCGACTGGGCATACGAAGCGCTGCGAAGCCTAGTAGAGCGCTATGGATGTATAGCAGGATATCCGGATGGCACCTATCGGGGCAACCGGGCAATGAGCCGTTATGAATTTGCGGCGGGTTTGAACGCTTGTTTGCTGCAAATCGAGAAATTAATTGCCGCGTCTACAGCAGATTTCGTTACCAAAGAAGATTTGGCAACGCTGCAACGGCTGATCGATGAATTTGGGGCAGAACTGGCAACCCTCCGGACGCGGGTAGATAACCTGGAAGGACGGGTGACGTTCCTAGAAAACCATCAGTTCTCGACAACCACCAAATTGGTGGGTGAAGCGATCTTCGCTGTCACGGACGAGTTTAGCGATCGCGAGGACACTAATACCATTTTTGGCGATCGCGTTCGTTTAGACTTCCAAACCAGCTTCACGGGTCGAGATGTATTGCACACCCGTCTTGCGGCTGGTAACACTACACCTTTTCAGCCTAATGGTTCATTCGAGGGCAACCAGACCTTTGACCTGAATCCCGGTAACAACAACGATATTTTTCTAGACTGGCTAGCGTATGAGTTCCCCTTTGGGGCTTCCAAAGTATACATTGCTGCTGCCGGTGGAATTCATGCCGACTACGCTCCCGTCCTCAACCCTTACTTTTATGACGGAGACGGTGGTACCGCAGCACTCTCAACCTTTGCTCAGCAGAGTCCTATTTATCGAATCGGTGGCGGTGCCGGTATCGGGATCAGGCTCGGTGTAGGTACAGCACCGATTCTCGGTCCTACTTCATTGAGCCTGGGTTACTTGGCAGATAATGGGAATAACCCTGCTGATAAGGTTGGCCTGTTCGGTGGGGACTATTCTGCTCTCGCCCAACTCAACTTTACCGTTAGCGATCGCTTGGGCTTAGCTGCCACCTACGTCCACGGCTACCATAACCGGGGTGACGGGATTTTCGACCTTGGTGGAAGTCCGCGCTCGGCTGGCGCTAGGCCGGTAACAGGTTCTCGCGGAGCTAACGATCCAACTCTTGCAACTGGAACAGGCGCTCGGTTTCCATTAGTACTGGCTAGGGATACCGCACTGATTACTAACTCCTATGGTCTTGAGGCTGCCTTACGACTGAGCGACAGATTCTCCCTGAGCGGATTCGTTGGTAAGACTGATATTAGCGCGGTTGAAAATAGTACCAGAGGCGAGGTCTGGTACTACGGATTAGGTGTGGCTTTCCCCGATTTGGGTAAGCGGGGGAATATCCTGGGAATTTTTGCAGGTGTAGAACCCTACTTGGCAGGTCTTGAAGTTCAAGGCAGCCCAGTCGGGATTAAGAACGATCTCTCTTATCACCTCGAAGGATTCTACAAGTACCAGCTGACGGATAACATCTCCGTGACTCCCGGCATCATCTGGATTACCGCTCCCAACCAAAATGACGATAACGAAGATGCCGTTATTGGCACGCTCAGAACAACGTTCAGCTTCTAGGGAGACGTAAGTAGTAGCCCGCACATTGCTAGGACAGGTGGTAATGGGTAAGGGGTGATTACTCCCTCTGTCCCTCTTCTCCCTTGCTCCCCTGCTCCCAGCTTTTGTGTCGTAAATTTTGCGAACCCGGTTATGCCCCGCATCAGCGGGGCTTTTTTCTTGGCGAATGCTTAAACCGGCAAACTCCGGTGGAGAACCGGGGTATACTGGAATTGACGATCCCTCACACTCGATCTCAAGCTTGTGGAACTTTCCTGTAAAACAGAATATGCGCTGTTGGCTCTGTTAGAGCTAGCGTGTCACTACAGCGACAATGAACCGTTGCAAATTCGGCAGATCGCGGCTCAACAGAATATCCCCGATCGATATTTAGAACAGCTGCTGGCGACATTGAGGCGTGGCGGTTTAGTGCGTAGCCAACGTGGAGCAAAGGGAGGCTATTTGCTGTCGCGGGAACCTTGGAAAATTACGCTCTTAGAAGTTGTGAGTTGCTTGGAAGGATTGGATGCCAAACCTTCTGAGAACAACAACACTTCCAAAACGGTAGAAAGTGCCGTGGTAGAGGAAATCTGGCAGGAAGTGCATCAAACAGCTAATTCGGTCTTACAAGGATACACGCTTCAAGATTTAGCAGAAAAACGGGATTCTAGGCGTCAGCTAGACATCATGTATTACATTTAAAAATTAAAAATTGAAAACTAAAAATTAAACATGAAGTATGCTTCTTTTAATTTTTAATTTTGCACTTTTTAATGATTGATGTTGACTTCTGACTCCTCATAACCAAGAAAAAAACTAAAATCTATGCGGATTGCTCAAAACATTACAGAATTAATCGGTCGGACGCCTTTAGTACAGTTGAACCGCATTCCCCAAGAGGAAGGCTGTTTGGCTCGGATCGTGGTGAAATTGGAGGGTATGAACCCAGCTGCCTCGGTTAAAGACCGCATTGGGGTGAGTATGATTAATGCGGCAGAAGAGCAGGGGTTGATCCACCCAGGCAAAACAATTTTAGTGGAACCGACTTCTGGGAATACGGGTATTGCTCTAGCGATGGCGGCAGCAGCCAGGGGCTATCGGCTGATCTTGACAATGCCAGACACGATGAGTACCGAACGACGGGCGATGCTGCGGGCTTATGGAGCAGAACTGGAACTGACCCCTGGCATTGAGGGGATGAGCCGCTGCATTCGTAGGGCGCAAGAAATTGTTGACAGCACGCCTAATGCTTATATGCTGCAACAGTTTAGCAATCCAGCCAACGTCCAGATTCACCGGGAAACCACTGCTGAGGAAATCTGGGAGGATACGGACGGGCAGGTGGATATCCTGGTCGCTGGAGTGGGCACCGGCGGCACGCTTACGGGTGTTGCAGAGGTGATTAAACCACGAAAACCGGGTTTTCAAGCGATCGCCGTCGAACCCATCAGTAGCTCAGTGTTGTCCGGCGGACGCCCTGGCCCCCACAAAATTCAGGGCATCGGTGCTGGGTTTATTCCCCAAGTGCTGAAAGTTGAGCTGATTGATGAGGTAATCGCAGTGACAGATGATGATGCGATCGCCTACGGTCGTCGTCTTGCTCGTGAAGAAGGACTGCTTTCCGGCATTTCCACGGGTGCTGCCCTCTATGCTGCCATCAAGGTCGCTCAGCGCCCCGAAAACGAGGGGCGATTGATTGTCATGGTGCAGCCTAGCTTTGGAGAACGCTACTTAAGTACACCCCTGTTCCAAGATCCAGAACCGCGAGTGCCAGCTGTGCTGGGTTGACGCTACAGTAACTGTTAGTGGTCATTAGTTAAAAGCTCATGAGCTATGAGTCATTAGTCATACCTCTACCTACTAATGACTCATGCCTCTGACAGAAAGCTATTTCCATGACAGATTCCACTCACTACGACACCCTTGATATTAGTCCCGCAGCGACTCCGGTACAGATCAAGCAAGCTTACCGGCGTCTAGTGAAGCTGTTTCATCCAGATGGTAATCGCGAAACAGCGAACCACGAGCAAATTGTCCGGATTAATGCTGCTTACGAAATACTGGGCGACCCTCAACAGCGGCAGTCTTATGACCAGATGCTGCTCAAAGATCGCCTGAGACACGAACAATCTGTTAACAATCATCCGTCGCGACGAGCCGAATCATCAGCGACATATACTTCGGCGCGATCGCAGCGATACCAGCAAGCCGATGCTTCGGCGCGATCGCAGCGGCAACAGCAAGCCGACACCGAAAACCGATACTACGCGCATCGACAACAGCAAGCCAACGCTGAAAACCGATACTACGCGCATCGACAGACAGCAATAGATGCCGACGAACAACTGGAGCAATGGCTTCAGAAAGTCTATGTGCCGGTCAATCGCTTGATCTGTCGCATTCTCAATCCTCTGGCAGACCAACTAGACCAACTTTCAGCCGATCCTTTTGATGATGAACTGATGGAACAATTTCAGGCTTACCTGAAAGAGTGTCGTAACTATCTCAAACAAGCTCAGCTGGCTTTTCGTTCTTTGCCTAATCCAGCCAATGTTGCTGGCGCAGCAGTTCATCTTTACTACTGCCTCAATCAAGTAGCAGATGGCATTGAAGAGTTAGAACTTTTTACGCTCAACTATGATGAAGGCTACCTGCACACAGGTCAAGAACTTTTTAGAATTGCCACTGGTTTGCGCTGCGAAGCGCAATACGCAGTCAAAGACATTGCTTAACCATTAAAAATTAGAAACTAGCTTTTTTTCTCGTTACCAGTAGGGGCTTTTTCTGTACCGTCCCCTACTGTGGTAACGGGGCTTGGATGAAAGTAAAGCCTCCCCAGTGCCCAAAACAAAAATAAAAATTTAAGAATTTCTCAATTTTTATTTTTTAGTTGTTTCTCTGGGATTCCAACGCATTACATCTGTCCAAGGAGCTTTTTTAACTGTAAAGTCACAAGACAAAATGTGAGTAACGGAATTGCCCGTCTCACTCGTAGACCTAAATAAATGCAGCACCAGCGTTAGAGAAAAGTGCAGCGTACTCTCAGGACTAGAGAGTTTTTTGAGTTTGGATGGATCAAAAAGGGACGCTGAGATTTTCAAAACATCGGTTTGCAAGTCGCGCTGGAGAACGTCTTCAACAGTTATTTTTTCTTTAAGAATTTTTCCAGATCCAATGAAGCTATAAACTTGACGCTGGGAGAGATCCAGAATCATGCTGGGCGTCAGGCGAATCACTCGCCGCGATCGCCCGTCGAAATCTGTCAGCGAACTGCGATCCCAGTCTACGTCAATTGAATGCTCCGCAGATTTATTGTCAATCTGGATCGATAGTTCGCGCAGTCGATCTAGTTGGTATCGCTTTTCCAGCTTAAATTGGATATCGACGCGATCTCTTAGATTTTGTGCTTCCAGTTGTCCATTTAAGGATTCTCGATCGAGATGGACTATCACTTGATTTCTATCTACCGATTTAAAAACTCGGTATAAAACGTAGGTGACACAGATGATGTAGACAGTCAAGATGAATAAATTGCGGTCATCCAAAATTAGTAATTAGTGATTGGTAATTGTTAATTGGGGAAAGTTTTTAATTACAAAGTTTATTTTTTGAAAAAAAGAAACTTACTTATTTGTACTTTAGAATTAAGTAATTAAAAACAAAAATTTTTGTCTCCCATTAATTTTTAGCAAAAAATTACAGGCTATAAGAAAAGTAATTTATGAACATGATGCTAGTCATCCTTAACTGTGGAAAAATTATCAAACCAGCCGCGCCGCCAGAAAAAGTAAATTAAACCAGATGCGATCGCTATCATTAATGCCCAGCAAAGCGGATAGCCCAAATACCAGTTTAGTTCCGGCATATTGAATGGAGATTTTTCTGTATTAAAGTTCATGCCGTAGATTCCAGCAACAAAAGTGAGGGGAATAAAAATACTGGAAATTACAGTCAAAAGCTTCATAACTTCATTCATTCTGTTACCAACCGAGGACATATAAACATCCATTAACCCAGAGGATAGTTCTCGATATGTTTCCACCATGTCCATTACTTGAACCGCATGATCGTAACAGTCTCTTAGATAAATTCGGACTTCTTCACAAATAAGAGGACTCCCATCTCGAATTAAGGAATTTATGGCATCTCGCTGGGGCCAAATAGCGCGACGGAGTGCCAACAATTCGCGCCTAACTTGATATATTTTGTCTAGAGTTTTACGTGTAGGATTGGCGATAACTTCTTCCTCTAAGTCTTCAATTCGCTCACCATAAACTTCCAAAACCGGAAAAAATCCATCAATAATTGAATCCAACAGTGCGTAGGCTAAATAATCGGCACCGCGCTTGCGGATAGTGCCCTTATTGTGACGAATGCGATCGCGCACAGGTGTAAAGCAATCCCGGAGTGGTTCCTCCTGCACAGTGAGCAAATAGTGTTTCCCCAAAATTAAACTCACTTGTTCGCTGTAGAAGCCAGTGCCTTTTTCTTTAGGCATCACCATCCGGCTAATAAGCACCAGATGGTCTCCCTGATCATCCACTTTGGGTCGCTGGGGTACATTTACCACATCTTCCAAAACCAATGGATGTAAATGAAAAACCTGTCCCAATTCTCGCAAAATTTCTTCATCTCCTAAGCCCAACACATCCACCCAAGAAACCGACTCGGTATCCAAATAGCTAGCGCACGCTGCTGGGGTCTCAAGTGGCATGCAGATGCGGTTTGCCTCGTTGTAGTCAATTAAGATAATTTTGGGTGGCGGAGAATTTTTATTAATAAAAATTGTTCCTGGTAGACTACCGGGTTTATCGTAAAAGTCTTCAAACAAAGAATTATCATCGTCTTCGTCTACATTGTATTGTGTAACTACTTCCGCAGGCTGGGGGCGTCTTTGTGTCATTTGCATTTACTCCTATTCAGTATTTATTTTAGAATTTTATCTATTGTTTATTCAGCAAAATTCTCTTTTAATTAATTCAATTTCTTCCTGAAAACTATTAGCATAATTCCACCCGAAATATCCTGCAAATTTGCGAGCTTCATTAGTATCGAATATATAAACATGGTGTATATTGGCAAAATTAACATACATTTGTATACTACCGCTACCATCTCTAAAATTTAGATGCAGTAATTTTTTATCAAAGATATAGTTTACTGGAGTTAAAACATTTTTAACTTCAGGTATTTTTTTTAAGCGAGATATAACATCATACATAATATTTTTACCAGATAAAATATTATCAGTAATTAAATTAGCTGTTTTAGAACAATTCATATACCAGTGATGAGCATCAACAACTCCTAAAGCTAAGGCTGCATCCACTTGACCGACAGTATAGGCAGTATTTTCCGCCAGGTTAGCATGATCTAAAATATACTCATCTTGTAAAAATATGTTATCAGACGAATTAATGTTAAAGCTTGTCCGAAGCGGATAGGCAATAATATCCGAGGAATGAATTATATTAATCCATCTCAAACCTTGGTTTTTATAATTCTTAGCAAAACATTTAACTTTATTAGGATTAATACCTAACATGGTGTTAAAGAATAAAATAGGAGAACCCATTGTGGTAATACTCCTTAGGTAAACTTGTCTTCTGGAGGTGGAATCACCTATTCCTTTAATCATTGTACGAATATGAAACGCCGCATCATCAGAATCAAATCTATCGGAGAACAAACTATCCCATAGGATGACGCTTCCCAAGGAATGGGCAACAATATGAAGGTCAGTTTCTTCAGGGTTACGTCTTATAAAGTCCTCTAGTTGATCTGCAATCAGTTCTCTAATTTTTACGCCCCGTTCTTGATTAAGGTAGGTGAAAGCATCTCCAACGAATTCAGATAGAAAGCCTTGTCTAAAGTGTTGATACCTCAAAATGGTTTGAATATCTAAATTTGGAGATTCCTTTTTAACTTCCTGTAAATCTTGATGAATCCAGTTCCACATCCTCCCAACATCATTTAAAACATCGCCCCAAAAACTATAATAAAAGTGAGGGAGTAATTCACCTCTTTTGGTAAACTCTTCTGTAATAAAACCTTTCAATTTATCTCCATATTTAACATCCCGTGTAGCAACCCCGTGAAGAAAAAAGACTAGCATTGTTAAAGTTAATCCTCTATCTGAAAGAAAAATATCTAAGGAACTACCTTCATATAAGATTCCCGATGATTTACCTAAAGTAACAGTATTTACTGAAAATTTTCCTAAAATGCTGATTAAACAGAAGTTTGAGGAATTATCCTAGTTAAGTAGGTTTGAACCCTATAATTTTTCAATACTGTAACACTCTTACAATGAGCGATCGCTACAAAAAAGCAGCTTGCCGTTTGAGACAAGCTGCTTTTCTTTCAGTCCACAAAGGTGGGCTTTGTTTTTTTAGCTTCAGGTTTCAACCTGTGGGCGCTGGGGACGCGAACAATGGACTACATCATGCCCATGCCGCCCATGCCACCCATGCCGCCCATGCCACCCATGCCGCCCATGCCGCCCATGCCGCCCATGCCGCCCATGCCGCCCATATCCGGGGCACCAGCCGCTTTCTTCTCAGGCTTCTCGACAACCAGGGCTTCAGTGGTCAACACCATCCCGGCAATCGAACCGGCATTTTGCAACGCCGAACGTACAACTTTCGCAGGGTCGATAATCCCAGCGGCGATCAGGTCTTCAAATGTGTCGGTAGCCGCGTTGTAACCGATATTCAAATCAGTCTCGCGCACCTTCTCGACAATGACAGAGCCTTCGACACCGGCATTATCTGCCATCTGACGCAGGGGGGCTTCTAGAGATCTGCCCACAATGTCAGCACCGACTTTTTCTTCGGCGTCCAGACTATTTTTAATGTCAGCAACTTTCTTGCTCAGGTAAATCAGCGTCGCGCCACCGCCAGGAACGATACCTTCTTCCACAGCAGCTTTGGTCGCGTTGAGGGCGTCTTCAATCCGCAGCTTGCGGTCTTTGAGTTCGGTTTCGGTCGCCGCACCCACTTTGATGACGGCGACACCACCGGCAAGCTTAGCAATTCGCTCTTGCAGCTTTTCTTTGTCGTAGTCAGAATCCGTTTCTTCTAGCTGCTTGCGAATTTGGGCAATCCGCTTTTGCACATCTGCCGTCTTGGCATCACCAGCGACGATGGTGGTGTTTTCTTTATCAATGGTGATTTTCTGAGCGGTTCCCAGCATCTCCAGGGAGACGGTATCTAGGCTCAAACCAACTTCTTCTGAGATTAGCTGACCGCCAGTGAGAACGGCGATATCTTGCAGCATCGCTTTGCGGCGTTCGCCAAATCCAGGCGCTTTGATGGCGGCTACATTCAGTACGCCCCGCGCTTTATTTACCACCAAAGTTGCCAAAGCTTCTCCTTCGATGTCTTCGGCAATAATCAGCAAAGCTTGACCGGAACGGGCAACTTTTTCCAAGACGGGAATCAAATCCTGGATAGAGTTGATTTTTTTATCCGTCATCAAAATCCGGACGTTTTCATATTCCACCACCATCCGTTCGGAATCGGTGATGAAGTAGGGAGAAATGTAGCCGCGATCCAGCTGCATCCCCTCGACGACATCCAGTTCCGTTGCCATCGATTTGGATTCTTCAACGGTGATCACGCCGTCTTTGGTGACTTTATCCATCGCTTCGGCAATCATTTTGCCGACTTCTTCATCGTTACCAGCGGAGACGGTTGCCACTTGCGCGATCGCACTACCTTCCACTGGTTTCGCGATCGCTACAATTTCCTCCACTAAGAAGGCGATCGTTTTTTCGATTCCCCGCCGCAAACTCACTGGATTTGCCCCAGCCGCTACGTTCTTCAAGCCCTCACGAATCATCGCTTGAGCCAGAACCGTCGCCGTAGTCGTGCCATCACCCGCAATATCTTTCGTCTTGGATGCCACTTCCTGAATCAGTCGAGCGCCTGTATTTTCCAGGGGGTCTTCTAATTCAATTTCCTTGGCAACGGTGATACCATCGTTCACAATTTGGGGTGCGCCAAACTTCTTCTCTAGAAGGACATTCCGCCCTTTCGGCCCCAGCGTAATGCGAACGGCGTCTGCCAGGACGTTCACGCCCCGCTCTAGTGCCCGCCGCGATTCGTCATTAAATGCAACGATTTTTGCCATGTTTTAGGTTTTCAGAGCGCTTCCATTAGTCAATTTAGCACTCACTGGCACAGAGTGCTAATCCGAGAGGATGAGAGTCCTCACCTCGACTGATATCGGGGAGGCACATAATAAACAGCTAGAGCGATCGCACGCACTTTTGAGTTACTTTTTGTAACGAAATTGCCGAATTCTCGATAACTAGAGCGGATTGGATTGAATGCGTTTATCATCCACTTTTTGATGCTCTGTCCTTGACAAAGGAAATAATTTATGCGTTCACCAAAAAAAAGAGCGGTAGGGCTGCAACCTTGCTGCGATAGACTTCATCCCATTTGTTGTATCGTTCCTCCTCATATGCTGAAGGAGGTTCTCCAGAATGGCAACCCTGAGCAGCGGGCATGGGCTTTTCAAACCTTAACCGTGTCAGAACAGTTTCGCGGACGGCGCTTGACAGTGGGAAATATCTCGTTCGCAGCATCACCGGGAGAGAAGCGTCGTACCATCTTTGATGCTAAAAATGGCAACGATCTACCAGGCACCTTGGTGCGGAGTGAAGGCGATCCTCCCAGCGAAGATACCGCGATCAACGAAGCCTACGACGGATCGGGTGCAACTTATGACTTGTACGAGCAGGTGTTCGAGCGGAATTCCATCGACAATCGAGGGCTGCGTTTGGACTCGACGGTTCATTTTGGCGTGAAGTATGACAACGCTTTTTGGAACGGCGACCAAATGGTCTACGGTGATGGGGATGGAGAGATTTTTGAACGCTTCACCAAGGCGATTGATGTGATTGGGCATGAGCTAACCCACGGCGTCACCCAATATGAAGCCAATCTAATCTATTACGGCGAATCCGGCGCACTGAATGAATCTTTTTCCGATGTCTTTGGTTCTCTGGTAAAACAGCGGGTTCTCAATCAGACCGCCGAGGAAGCTGACTGGATTATCGGGGAAGGTTTGTTTACCGCCAATGTTAAGGGCGTTGGGATTCGCTCAATGAAGGCACCGGGGACAGCATACGACGACCCAGTGCTAGGCAAAGACCCCCAGCCTGCGACTTATAAAGACCGCTACAAAGGGCTGGAAGATAACGGAGGCGTGCATATTAACTCAGGGATTGCCAACCGTGCCTTTTATTTAGCAGCAGTGGAAATTGGCGGCTACGCTTGGGAAAAGGCAGGGAAAATCTGGTATATCGCTTTACGCGATCGCCTGCGCTCTAGAGCGAATTTTAAACGGGCTGCGAATACTCTCATTACAGTCGCTGGAGAACTCTACGGCGAAGGCTCCAAGGAGCAGAATGCAGTCCGCAAAGGTTGGCAAGAAGTGGGAGTGATTTAAATTAAAAATGCGTGCATTAAAAATGGAAGAGGCAATTCTTCATTTTTAATTTCTGCGTGCAGCTGCCATCAGCCATTCCAGCAGCGGTCTTAAGTTTCCAGGTACGGCGGATTCACTCACTAAAACAGTATGTTGCTGAGTGTTTTCTTCCACCGTTAGCTTGTACTGAAAGCGGTCGGGTTGGGGAGTGTTGGAAGCGATCGCGGCAGGCAAATCAAAGAAATCAGCTGCGTCAATCAGGAGGCGCAGCTGATTTGCTTCATTTGCAGGCAGAGTCGTAGTGTCAAAAACTTTTGTCAGGCGCATCCCAGCAAAGCCGCCAGTCCGTTCAAAAGAAATTCGCATAGTTTCCCTCGCAGGGAGCAAGACTAACTCCATAGTAAGCAGTGATGGATGTTATTCTTTGTCGGCCTCTCTCTTTCCCACTCCGACCGCGAGGAGAGCGTCACTACGCTCACAGTCCTCTGCCGCTATGGTCGCTATGCCATCACCATACCGCCGTCCACATTGAGCGTTTGACCCGTGATATAGGCGGCAGCCGGATCGGCGGCTAGGAATCGAACTAAACCAGCAACCTCCTCTGGTTGACCGTAACGACCGAGGGGGATGAATTTTAAGATTTCCTCTGATTTGATATTGCTCGTCATATCGGTGGCGATAAATCCAGGGGCAACAGCATTGACTGTAATGCCGCGAGTGGCGAGTTCTTTGGCGACGGTTTTTGTAAATCCAATCACTCCCGCTTTGGCAGCGCTGTAGTTTGCCTGACCGGGGTTGCCCATCTGACCGGCAACGGATGAAATATTAATAATGCGCCCGGAGCGTTGCTTCAGCATCACCTTACTGATAGCTCGCGTACACAAAAAGACGCCAGTGAGGTTAAGGTCAATCACGGCTTGCCAATCTTCCGGCTTCATCCGCAACAACAGGGTATCGCGGGTAATTCCAGCATTATTCACCAAGACATCAACGCGCTTCCACTTCTCCATCACGGTGTTCAGGAGGGCGTCTACTTGATCGGCTTTGGATACGTCTGCTTGGAGGGCGATCGCACTACCGCCTGCTGCGGTAATTTCACTCACGACTTCTTCGGCTGCTCCACTAGAACTGGCATAGTTAATCGCTACACTGGCTCCCTCAGATGCCAATTCTAGGGCGATCGCTCGACCAATTCCTCGTGAAGCGCCGGTAACGATGGCAACCTGTCCGCGCAATCTTTGCTGGCTCTCTGGCAATGCTTCCATCAATAAATTCCTCTCGATCCGTTATGAACGCGGTTATTTAACTGCGCTAACGATCTTAGGTCGATTCGTACCTCGGACTGAACGAATCAATACTCCAAAAGATTACGATTGTCGTGAAAGAGCAGAAAACACTTTGATCGCATGGCAACTAAAAAGCAGTTCAACAATTTTCAAGAGTTACTGTCTGGGTCTGAAAAGCCAGTGTTGGTGGATTTTTACGCGACTTGGTGCGGTCCTTGTCAGATGATGGTCCCGATCCTGGAGCAGGTAAGCGCCCAGATGAACGAACGGTTACAGGTTGTAAAAATTGATACGGATAAATATCCAAACTTGGCGAGCCAATATCAAATTCACGCCCTACCAACGTTGGTTTTATTTAAAAATAGTCAGGTAGTTGAGCGCATTGAGGGTGTGCTGACAGCTCCACAACTCATCCAGCGCCTAGAAGCGTTGGTTTAAGGCTACATCGGCAGTATCTGGGTGTAACCAATAGCTCTCTTTGGTGAAAGCATCCGGAGCTGCTGACGAGCGCGGACGCAGATATTTACGGGAACTCCTATCTTGCCGGCTTCTGAGTCAGGTGCCAAGCCAGCCCGGAACTTGACTTCCGGGCTAATCTTTCAACTTGGTGCATATCTCGGAAAGCTGGGAGAAGTGCTGCGAAGGGAGGCTGCATTTCACCACCGAGATGCCAAACCGAAATTCATTTCTGGAGAGCAGTTGGTAATCTACAAAGCTAAAGAAAGCGAACCCTTAAATCAGTTGCCAATAGTCATTAGTTTGTTGCTAATGACTCTTGGCAAATGACTAAAGACCCATTACCACTTACGGATGTTTAGCCCATCAAAAGGGAATCGGATGAGCGATCGCTATCATACGGAAGGCTTTCTCAGCTTCAACACAAGTTGCCTAGTCTTGAGAAGTGCCTGGAGCAACGCTTGATTCTGGAGAACTATTGGGAGGAGCCACCACAACCCCTTTCTCCCCACGTTGCTCGCGTTTTTTTCGATCTGCTTTTAGCATATCTTCCATAGCCAGCTGCATTTGAGCCATTTTCTCCAAATTGCTGCGATACAGCTCTAGGTCTTTGAGTAATTTATCTTCTGGCAGGTTTAAGGCATTACAGATTTGCTTGAGCGCCTCAATCCGCTGCTTTTCGTCTTTTACCAAATCGGAATCTGCTACTTCCAGCAGCGTAAATAAACCAATCGCAAACAAACGGCTGTACTTAAACGGAGAATTGTTAGCGATCGCCTGCACAGCAGCGTGCAAGTCATCAGCGCCGTGACTAGGAGCCGTTGGGTTTAACCAGGCAACGATATCCTTCCCACCCAGACGCATAGCTAATTCTTCCAGCCGCTGGGCATCCTGCTTGTACTGTTGCGGCTCGTTCTCGACTGCTCGACAGAGGGCTTCAAAAATCGGTTCTTTATCTCGTTCTGGTCGATAGCCTTGCATGAAGCGGTTAAAGGATGTCACCACGCCCAATGCATAAATGGGGTCGTAGCGAAAGTCCACATTGACCGAAAGCAAGTGCATTTCCACCATCAACTCTTCTACCACCCGCCGGTAGATGGAGTTAATGGGGCGGGTGTGTAGGGTATAGAAAGTTCTTTTGGTGTCTGATACAGTGCGGACGTTATTCACCGGAAAATTTTAAGTTTGAGGGCGATGTAAACTCATTGTCACAGCTTTTGGACACCTTTGCCAAGGCAATGTCTTGTAGAGACTCCCGCCGATACAATGCCGGGGATCGCAGAAATTATTCATTGGTAATTGGGAAAAGGGTCTTAGAAGTTAGAGATACGCCTTCCTTATCCTAAATTCCGATTGCTGATTACCCATTATCGATTAGCCATTCCCAATGACTTTTTCTCCTGAACTAACGCTCCTGGCTCAATATATAGCTGGAGAATTTGAGAATTCAGAACAAGCGACAAGAGAACCCGCTTGGTACGTAAACCTCCGCCTTTGGCTGCGACCCGTACCGCTGTTTGCAGAAGATAGCCTCACCCTGTTTGCAGAGCAAGCGAACATCCTGCAACTGGATCGTCCCTATCGTCCTCGGATTCTGCGCCTGCGCCACAGCGACACCTCTCAAGCCTCGCTGATGGTGCAATACTATATGCTGAAAGATCCCGATCGGGTCAGAGGTGCCGGTCAAAATCCAGCCTTGCTGAAGACGCTTACACCCGAACAGATGGAACTTCTCCCCGGCTGTACCCTCGCCGTCATTCAGCAACCCTTAGCTCAAAATACCTATAACTTTTCTACCGCACCCGCGACTGATGCCCCCTGCTGTTTTACCTATCAAGGAGAAACTTACCAGGTTTCTTTAGGGTTTGAGGCGCGGCATCAAGAATTTAGAAGCTATGACAAGGGAATTGACCCCCAAACAGGCAGAGCCATCTGGGGGGCACTGCTTGGCCCCTATATTTTCACTAAGCGCGAAGATTTTTCCGCTGAGCTAGCAATTTGAAATCTTTTGTCCTTAGTTAAGGACGATTGACTGCATAACTCATGAATAATTTAGCTGACCATGCTGCGAGGCACTCCTTCAAGAGCCTCTTCCTCGGTTTCAAAAATTTCAAACACCGAATCCATCATGGTGACTTCAAAAACGAGTTTTGCCTCTGGATGGACGTTACATATGCGGAAACTGCCTTTTACTTTGTCAGCATCTCGCATTCCTGCCACCAAGGATGTTAGACCAGAGCTGTCAATAAAATTAACTTGACCGAGATTCACAACTACGTGGCGACTGAGTTTGGAAATACATTCCTGCAACTTCAGACGAAACTGCCATGCGGTTGTAATATCCAGGCGTCCAGTGGGGGCTAAGACGATGACTGTCGTCCCGTCTTGAGTCGTATGTGTTCTCTGATCGATATGAATCACCAAGACCTCCTTGCTCCGGAAGCTCCGTCTATATTTAATATCTAGATAGGAGCCGCATTTTACTACGATTGCTCCCATGATTTGAGCTTTCAGTAGTCTAACTCTAACTTAGAGATTAGAGCTACCAAAAATTCAGCTCGCCTAATCTTAAAGCAAAGCTTGAAAAAAATTACATTAAATTCGGCTTCTAGCAGACTGGATTGGCGCGATCGCCCACTAAGATAGCACTCAGAATCATACAGGTAGAAGATTCCAGTGTTACTCACAACTCTGCTTCAATATCCGGAAAAAAGGGATCGCCTCCTCTTCTAGGGGAGAGGATGGTTCCAGGGGCATCCGGGGGGTTGAAGCAGTCGTTACAGTTCTCGTAGATTTCCAATACCGAATCCATCATGGTGATTTCCAGCACCACCTTGGCGGCTGGAAGCAGATTGCAAAGGCGGAAACTCCCGTTTACCTTGTCCGCATCTCGCATCCCTGCCACCAATGAGGTGAGACCAGAACTATCAATGAAATTCACTCTCCCAAGATTTACGACCACATGACGACTGAGTGTATAAAGACTCTCTTGTAATTTCACGCGAAATTGCAAAGCTGTGGTGATATCCAGCCGTCCTGTTGGTGTCAAAACGATAATCTTCGTGCCGTTTTGGGTCGTGTATGTTTTCTGGTCGATGTGAAGCACGAACACTCACCTCTAAAGATGGGCAAGTATATCAACCGGGTGCGATGAGAGCGGGATTTTTCCCGTAGTCTAACTCAGACCGGCGATTCCGAGGGAGGTGTCCAGTTTGCCCAATCTTGCGGCTTTAAGAAAGTTTCATAAAGCTCGGCTTCTGGGGTGTTTGGTTCGGGTTGATAGCCATATTCCCAGCGAACTAGAGGCGGTAAAGACATCAAAATTGACTCGGTGCGCCCGTTCGTCTGAAGACCAAAAATGGTGCCTCGGTCGTAGACGAGGTTAAATTCCACATAGCGACCGCGACGATAAAGCTGGAAATTCCGCTGGCGATCGCTATATTCCATTTTTTGCCGCCGCTCGGCAATGGGAACGTAAGCCGGTAAAAATGTCTGACCGCAATGCTGCACAAAAGCGAACAAATCTTCCCAGTTGCGAGGCTCTGGCGTACCCACTTGGTTGCTGTAAACATCTGCTGGTCCATCGGCGTGCGGGCCGCGATACAAGGCTCCCTGACCATCTTGATAGTCAAAGAAGAGTCCTCCAACGCCCCGCGTTTCTTGCCGGTGCTTCAGATAAAAATATTCATCGCACCAGAGTTTAAACGTGGGGTAGTACTCTGGGTGATGGGCATCACAGGCTTGCTTTAAAGTGCGGTGAAATTGAGCGACATCTTCTGCAAACGGGTAGTAAGGGGTTAAATCGATCCCACCGCCAAACCACCAAACTGGCCCTGCCTCAAAGTAGCGATAATTGAGGTGAACTGTGGGGACGTAGGGATTGCGCGGATGCAAGACCATTGAGGTGCCAGTCGCATAAAAGCCGTGCCCAGCCGCCTCCGGGCGTTGCGCCAGAATCGACGGAGGTAACTGTTGACCCCAGACTTCAGAAAAATTAACGCCACCCTGTTCAAAAACTGCGCCCTCGCGGAGGACGCGGGAACGACCGCCGCCGCCTTCTTCTCGTTCCCAGGCATCTTGTTGAAATTTCCCAACTCCATCCAGTTGTTCCAAACCTTCACAGATTTGGTCTTGCAGCTGCTGCATAAACTGGCTGACCCTAGCTTTCGAGTCATCTGGGGGCAAAACCTTAGCAGAAGTAGTTACGTCCGTCTGAAAAGCTGTCATAATCTCAAGTCAATATTGTTCACAAAAGCGATTGGGAAAGGAAAAAGGTATTGAATTGAATAAATCGGGATGGGAGTTCGCCTGAGTTCACCCAGGATACCGGCTTGTAAGGGCGCGATCGCTTGTACCACGTCAGCTTGCTTTTCGGGGTGAGGGTGAGCCGCTTTGATCGGGTCAAAGCACTCAACTCTATGCGATCGCAGGGGAACTTACAGCCTATCTTAAATCGGGTCTGCTGAACCCAAGCAGCAAGTTGAATAAAGCGTCTACAGGCTATCGAAATATCCTACAGGGGGATGCTACCTAATGATCCCAGGGATTAAAGTAATAAGTTCCCTTGAAGACTTGGTGCGAGGAGGAGTGTTGTGATTCTCAATTTTTCCTTAAAGTTTATCGCTGGTCGAGAGGGTTTTTCCTTTAAGTTTTCCCTGGTTCGGACTTACCGCGCCGTTAGTTCTGCTTCGGTGGATGTCCTCTGGCAAAAATTAATCAATATTGGCGATGTATCCTGGCATCCTCTACTTGCCAGCACCAATGTCCCCAGCGGGTTGATTGCCAAACCGGGATTGATTTACAAGGTAGTCACGCGCTGGCTACCTATTCCCATCCGGGTTTTTGTTGAGCGTGTCCGTCCCTGTGAGTTACTCAGTGTGAGAATGCTGGCAATCCCAGGAGTTGAGAAACGGGTGACGTACCAGGTAGAATCGACGGTCTGCGGCACGTATGTATCTTATTCAGTGACGTTGCGCGGTTGGTTGTCACCTTTAATTTGGTGGATGATTGGGTCTTACTCAGCTCGTGTTGCCACTGAATTAGCCCAAGCTGCCGAACAGGTGGGTTTACAAGCTCAAGGGTAGGCAATAAGGCTGAGGGCTGAGGGCTGAGGGACTGAGGGCTGAGAACGCTGAGAACTGAGAATACAGGTTTCAGGAGAGGGGGAGAGGCAAATAGAGGGAGTTATCAATTAGTAATTAGTAATTAACAATCTAAATTTAGACCCTGAACTGCATAGCGCGATCGCGTCAAACAAACCGTTAAGATACTTGAAGAGAGAGAACCCCGATCGTTTTGTCCCAGGTGCAATATCTGGGATAAGGAATGCAAGTAACCTAGTTATGCTCGATGCCAGCTCAGTTTTAGAAGTATTGCGACCCGTGCAAGATCCCGAACTCCGCAAGAGTTTGGTCGAGTTGAACATGATTCGCAATGTGCAAATTGACTCCGGAAAAGTCAGCTTCACTCTGGTGCTGACGACACCTGCCTGTCCACTACGCCAGTTCATCGTGGAAGAGTGCGAACAGGCACTCAAGAAAAATTTGCCAGAAGTGACAGATGTCGTGGTAGATGTCACCGCTGAGACACCCCAACAAAAGTCGCTTCCGGATCGCGCCGGAATTGCTGGTGTAAAGAATATCATCGCGATTTCTAGTGGCAAGGGCGGTGTGGGCAAAAGTACTGTAGCGGTGAATGTGGCAGTGGCTTTAGCACATTTAGGAGCTAAAGTCGGTCTGATTGATGCGGATATTTATGGGCCTAATGACCCGACAATGCTGGGATTGCCAGACGCCAAGGTAAGCGTGCGGCAAGGTGCCAATGGTGAAGAGTTGGAACCGCCTTTTAACTACGGCGTCAAATTAGTTTCAATGGGGTTTTTGATTGATAAGGATCAGCCGGTGATCTGGCGGGGACCCATGCTGAATGGAATTATTCGCCAGTTTCTCTACCAAGTACAGTGGGGGGAACTGGATTATTTGATTGTAGATATGCCCCCCGGCACTGGAGATGCCCAGTTAACGCTAGCGCAAGCGGTGCCAATGGCTGGGGTAGTCATTGTAACGACGCCGCAGACGGTGGCTTTGTTGGATTCGCGTAAGGGCTTGAAGATGTTCCAGCAGTTGGGAGTATCCGTGTTGGGAATGGTGGAAAATATGAGTTATTTTATTCCGCCGGATATGCCCGACAAGCAGTATGACATTTTTGGCTCTGGAGGCGGTGAAAAGATGGCGCAAGAACTCGGCGTACCGTTGCTGGGCTGCGTACCGCTAGAAATGCCCGTGCGAGAGGGGGGCGATGCAGGAGTGCCGATTGTGGTTGCCGATCCAGAGTCGGCTTCTGCGAAAGCGCTGATGGCGATCGCTCAAGCGATCGCGGGCAAAGTTTCTGTCGCTGCCTTAACTTAAGAAAAATTAAAAAGGTAAAGTAAAAAATTTGCCTTTTTAATTTTTAACTTTTAATTTTTAATTGTTTAGCAATGTTGCATAAGTCACTAACTGGTTTTCGCTGGCGATCGCTGCTCTCCCCTTGGCAAGAGGTAGATTGGCTGCTATTGGGACTGATTGTTGGACTCACCATTTTTGGAGGTGTGATGATCCGCAGTGCCGAACTTAACCAGGGATTGACCGACTGGTGGTGGCACTGGCTGGTGGGCCTCATTGGGCTGATATTGGCGATGTTTATCGCGCGATCGCGTTACGAGAACCTGCTCCAGTGGCACTGGATTCTTTATGGCATTACCAACTTGTCCCTGATCGCGGTGATGATTATTGGTACCAGCGCCAAAGGTGCCCAAAGATGGATTACTATCGGCGACTTTAACATTCAACCCTCTGAATTTGCCAAATTAGGGGTGATAATCACCCTGGCTGCTATTCTACATGCTCGACCCGCCTCCACGATTCCCGCTGTTTTGAGAGCTTTAGCGGTGACTGGGGTTCCCTGGATTTTAGTATTTGTGCAGCCCGACCTAGGAACCTCCTTGGTGTTTGGAGCGATTGTGTTAGGTATGCTCTACTGGGGGAATGCCAATCCTGGTTGGCTAATCCTGCTAGCTTCTCCGGTGATTTCGGCTATCTTGTTTAACGTATTTATGCCCGGATGGTTCATCTGGACGGCAATCATGGGCATTATTGGTTGGCGCACCTTACCGTGGCCTTTGTCGGGTGCCATTGGAGCGATTGTCGTCAACTTGGTGGGAGGCGAGTTAGGGCAAATCTTCTGGGGAGTTTTGAAAGACTATCAAAAAGACAGATTGATTTTGTTCCTTAACCCGGATCTAGACCCCCTCGGCGGCGGATACCACCTGATCCAATCTCGTATTGCCATTGGTGCAGGCGAATTTTGGGGACGAGGGCTTCACAAGGGAACCCAAACCCAACTTAACTTTATTCCGGAACAGCACACTGACTTCATTTTCTCTGCCATTGGTGAAGAATTCGGACTTGCAGGCAGTTTCTTTCTGCTATTTATCTTTTGGTTGATCTGCCTGCGCTTGGTGATTATTGCCCAAAATGCCAAAGACAACTTTGGATCTTTATTAGCAATTGGCGTCTTATCGATGATTGTGTTTCAGGTGGTCGTTAACCTAGGCATGACGATGGGACTTGCACCCGTAACCGGCATTCCCCTTCCCTGGGTTAGTTATGGTCGTTCGGCGATGTTGAAGAATTTTTTGGCGCTGGGGATTGTAGAGTCTGTAGCAAATTATCGACACCGATTGAAGTTTTAGCTTTTTGTCATTCGTCATAGGTCGTGGTTTGACCTATGACGAATGACAGCTAACTGCTATTAAGCTAATAAATGAAAACTTAACCGAGAAAAAATCATGATTCTGCCTGGAGCGGTCGTTCAAGTAAAGAACACTAACGATATCTACTACGGCTATAAAGGGCTAGTCCAACGGGTTGGCGAGGGAAAGGCAGCAGTCCTATTTGAAGGGGGAAATTGGGATAAACTCGTCACCTTCCAACTATCAGAATTAGAACTTGCAGAGACAACAGCAGGTCGCAAAAAAGCAAAATAAGATTGGAAAAAAGTAATTGGTAATTAGTCATGCTTCAAAGTTCATGGTTTTTACCTAAAGAAACATGAACGACTAATTACCGATTACCCATTACCGATTATCCATTACCAAAAATATGCGACTTCCCCTGCCACAGTTTGCCACAGGCGATCGCCCCGCCAACCATATTGCTGAGGTGATTGAGACGGCAACGACTGAATTCCTGGCACAGTGTCTCGATCCAGAAGACTTGAGCTTCCCTGTCATGCCAGCCTTTGGCAGTTGGGTCAAAGCTACGGATGAAGAGTCGGGAAATCTCGTCTTTGCTGTTGTTTATCATGCGGCGACCAGTCCCATTGATTCCATTCACCGCGCAAGAGCCTTGGGGCTATCATTGCAGGAACTGCGAGAGCAGCAACCCCAAATATTTGCCATGCTGAAAACCGAGTTCCGCGCCGCTATTGTTGGTTTTGAAGCTACCCATCAAGGGGTCAATGGTTCTAAGCGCCTGGGTGGAACGATTTATCAGTACCTGCCGCCTCGTCCGCCGCAAATTCATCAAGCGGTTTACCAGTGCGAACCGGAGGAAATTGTTCACTTCAGCGAACAGATGGATTTCTTAAGAACCTTATTGCAGGTCATGGGTGCGCCGGTGGAGGCGCTGATTGCAGCAGCGATTCGAGAAATTTATCAACTACGCAAGGCTGACCGTGACTGGTTGGTGCAGGCAGGACGAACCCTCAGCGTCCTTCTCAAGGACGACTACGACCGCTTGAGGTATATTTTGAGCCAAATCCGTTTATAGGCAGCCGATGCCCTAGAAACTTAACGCCTAAAAATTAAAGGTGTCTTGTCCTCAAAATATCCGTCCTTCGCGCTTAGGGCGCAAAAACTTCTGTAACTCTACTTCCATTGGGGCACCCCGTAGATCCAAAATATATTCATCTACTGCACCCAGCACCCCTATTTCTTTAGGGTAGGGCGCAAAAAACGGTTTTTCTGTAGGATGTCTCCAGTGATACCACCATGTTTTCAAAAGTCAGCATCGCTGACTTTTGCAAGCATCGCTTCAAACTCATCTCCAAGCCGCTGTTTATGGAACCGATTTTGCATGTGTTCCGAGAGGAACCAATTGTTCCCTTCGCTCTTTTGCTAGTAGTCATCTTGACCGTGCCCATCCTTTTTGAGCGGCTGCGACTGCCAGGACTGGTTGGTTTGCTGGTAGCGGGAGTGGTTCTTGGGCCTAATGGGTTGCAGCTGCTTCAGAAAGAATCAGAGACGATGAAGCTGCTATCAGATATCGGGTTAGTTTACCTGATGTTTGTGGCAGGGCTAGAAGTTGACATTGAGCAGTTCCGCAAAACGAAGCATCGCTCTGCCGGTTTTGGCACGTTTACCTTTTTAGTGCCCCTAATTATGGGAACAATCGTGGGGCGTGTATTCAACTTTGACTGGAACGCTTCAATTTTGATTGGCTCTCTGTTTGCCTCCCATACCCTCTTGGCTTACCCGATTGTGAGCCGTCTTGGCGTAGTAGGGAACGAAGCCGTCACGGTGACAATTGGAGCGACCATCTTCACTGACGTTGGCGCTCTACTGGTATTGGCTGTTTGTGTGGGAATTCATGGGGGTGACTTCACGGTTGTGAAGCTACTCACCCTTTTTGGTTCTTTGATTGTCTACTCTGCCGTCATTTTGTTTGGCTTTGACTGGGCGGGTCGAGAGTTTTTCCGGCGCACTGGGCAAGAAGAAGGCAATCAATTTTTATTTGTACTCTTGGCACTATTTCTCGCATCGTTGGGTGCCCAGCTAATCGGTGTGGAAAAAATTGTCGGAGCTTTCCTTGCCGGTCTGGCGGTGAATGATGTTGTGGGGGAAGGGCAAGTAAAAGAAAAGGTGGTTTTTGTCGGAAGCGTCCTGTTTATCCCCATTTTCTTTGTGGATATGGGGCTACTGATTGATATCCCAGCATTTATTAAAACGCTCAGTTCTATCTGGCTGACGCTAGCGATTGTAGTGGGTTTGATTGGTAGTAAGTTTTTAGCGGCTCTGTTGGCTAAATTTGTCTACCGCTACAACTGGCGCGAGATGCTCGTGATGTGGTCGCTGTCGCTGCCCCAGGTTGCGGCAACGCTGGCTGCTACTCTCGTCGGCTACCGGGTTGGACTACTAACGGAAGAGGTTTTAAACAGCGTTATTGTCTTAATGCTGGTGACGGCAACGCTAGGACCGTTGATTACCAGTCAGTTCGCACCCGGATTAATCGTAACGGAAGCTGAGCCACTAGAGAGCGATAAAACTCGACTGGATGGGGAAAAGGCATCGGCAAGCCATCCTTTTACAGTAGTTGTACCCGTCTACAATCCGCAAACTGAGAAGTATTTGATGGAAATGGCAGCGCTATTGGCGCGGCATGAAGCTGGACGAATTGTGCCTTTAGCGATTACGACAACCAATGCTCAGATGGACGCACCGCAGATGGAAGCTGCGTTCCAACGCAGTGAGATGCTACTTGAGCGAGCCACGGAACTGGCTGGGGAACTGGGTGTGAAAACCGAGCCGTTGCTGCGCCTAGATGACGACATTGCTCGCGGAATTAGCCGCGCTAGCCGCGAACAAAAAGCGAGTTTAATTGTGATGGGCTGGGGCAAACGGACGGGCTTCAGGGCGCGTTTGTTTGGCAATGTGATTGATAGCGTGCTGTGGGCGTCCCATTGTCCAGTTGTGGTGACACGCCTCTTGGATTCACCTATGAATTTTCACCGCATTTTGGTGCCGGTGGAAAACTTGACGGGGCAAGGGACGCAACCGTTACGGTTTGCGAAAATTCTAGCCGATTCCAATCAAGCTCAGGTAACGTTGTTACACGTCTGCAATGCTAGAACTTCGGCTGCTAAGGTAGCGTGGACGCGATCGCAACTGTCTCTTTTAGCCTCGAAGTGGGCACCGGAGACGAACTTTGAGATTGAAGTGATTAAGCATGAGAATGTGGCGCAAGCGATTCTCAATACAGCTCGTTCGTTTGATTTGATTGTCTTGCGATCGCTACGATACCGCACTGCGGGCGGTCTGGAAGTTAGCGATATCACTACCCAGCTGGTTCAGCATCTCACTTGCTCTGTGGTGCTGTTAGGGGAGCCGCAACGAACCACTACCGGCGTGCTTCTCCCCAAGCCGTCGCCAAGGGTTGCCAACGATAATGTCTTAACGTGAGTAATTCGTTTCTCACCTCTGCCCCACCCTTTCCTTGTAAGGGGTGGGGTTTGGGGTTTAGGGTTCTTATCTCAGATCCCAGAAGTATTGCCAAGGGTTGCAAACGTCCCCTGATGCGGCGTTCCCTCTAGTTACTGCCTCTCTTTTTTAGGTCTGCTTCTAAGGCTTCTAGTTGCTTCTTCTTCTGTTCGAGTTCTTGTTCTAAAGTTTGAATTTGTTCGCGACGCGCTTCCATTTCCAAATTTTTGCGAGCTAATTCCTGACTTTGTAAAGTAAGGTCTTGCCGCCAGTGTTCAGCACGTTCGGCTTCCTGCTGCAAAAAAGCGGGAGTAATACTACTTGTCAGGTACTGCTGCACTAAATCCAAAACCCAGTTTTTGGCTTCGTGAATACTTAGAATCTGCTGATTCTCGCCAAGGTCTGCCAGAACCAACAAACCTTCGCTTAAGGATGAAGTCTCAGGGGCGGGAATGACAGATTCCTTCTCCACCACTGCCCAGATATTGTCAGAGGTTTGCTCAGCTAGGATTCGCAATTCCAGATTGCCCGATGATTCATTTTTTTGCACTTCGGCAAAATATCGCATTGCTATTTTGTCTTTAAATTAATAAAACTGGGCACCCTAACTTTACGGGCGTATTCTACTTTAAACAACCCTTTTCTTCTTCCCCCGCAAGAAGGAGTGTGTAACCCAGAGTGGGATTCGTAGGGGCGAGATATCTTTGCCCCTACGCGATCGCTTCTACAGTCTTTTCTACAGTCGCGCCAGTCGTTCGCGCAGAATTTCTGCTTGCTTCTCGGCTTCGGCAAGGGCATCCCGCGCTCCCTTAACGACATCTACGGGGGCTTTATCAACAAATTTGGCATTGCTCAAACGTCCCGAAAGGGCTTTTGCTTCTGCTTCAACTTTGTTCAAATTTTTCTCTAACTTGGCACGCAGAGCATCCACATCGACGACACCAGCCAGGGGAATCGACACTTGCACCGTACCCACGACACCAGCGATCGCTTGTGGCGTATCCGCTTGTACGGTACTTGCCGGTTCTGGGGGAGAAACGGTGGATGGAGGATTCGTCGCACCAACTTGTTTGGCTTCTGAGACACGGGTTCCGAGAATTTGTTTTGCCACTGTTGCCACCGCAATTACACCAGTGCCCACTAAAAAGAGCAAGGGCAGCAACAGTAAAAATGGCAAGAAAATTGGGCTAATTTTAAAGTTGCCTTTTTCGTTGGCAGATACCGCCTGATTGGGTGTTTCGGCAGATGAAGGCGGCTGTTGTGTTTCGGCTGTCCCTGGGATGGTTAATTCTTCCACCTTCGCCAAGTCTTGAATATAAGACTGCCCAGCCAAGAGGATATGCCGTTCGCGATCGCTTTCAGTTTGCAAGATTGCTGACACCTTCACCCCAGGCTTAATATCTGCTTCTGCCCGTAAGTTGCGAATCGTCCGAATTGTGCCAATCAGCAGCTCAAATTGTTGCTCTAAATCCGGGTTAATGAGTGCTGGATCGGATTTGGGATAAGATTCCAACGCTAAGCTTTTGCCTTCATTCGCTTGAGTCAGCGTATGCCAAATTTCCTCGGTAATGTGCGGCATGAAAGGATGGAGTAATTTTAGAATTCCTTCCAGCACATAAGCGAGAGTTTGCTGAGCAACCAACCGCGAGGAAGCGGGGGCGTCTGGGCGCAGGCGAGGTTTGACCAGTTCAATGTACCAGTCGCAGAAATCGCCCCAAAAGAATTCATACAGTCCCTTAGCGGCTTCACCAAGACCATAGTTGTTGATGTAGTCGCCGGTTTGCTGCACTACTTGATGGTAGCGGGAGAGAATCCAGCGATCGCAGAGTTCTAAATCTCCTCCGTTACTTTTTGTTTCGCCCTCCCCGTTAACGGGGAGGGTTGGGGTGGGGTTCCCGAATTGTTGCGGTGTCTTGCCATCCAGATTCATCATCACAAACCGGGCAGCATTCCACAATTTGTTCGTGAAATTGCGGCTAGCTTCAACCGTTGCCGATTCATCGGTCTTGCGGTTGTACTCCATCCGGATATCTTGACCCGCCCCAGCCACTTCTTTAATTAAGGTGTAGCGCAGGGCATCGGTACCGTATTTGTCAATCAGCAACAACGGATCGATGCCATTGTTGGCAGATTTAGACATTTTCTTGCCGTTCTCATCCAGCACTAAGCCGTGGATGTAAACGTCCTGGAAAGGCATTTTCCCCGTAAAATGCCCCGCCATCATCGTCATTCTGGCAACCCAGAAGAAGATGATGTCAAAGCCGGTCACGAGGGTTGTGGTGGGATAGTAAGTTTTTAAATCCGGCGTTTCTTTAGGCCAACCTAGAGTCGAAAAAGGCCACAGACCGGAAGAGAACCAGGTATCGAGAACATCTGGATCTTGTTCTAGCTTGACATTTTCCCCGAATTGTGAAACTGCTTTCTCCCGTGCTTCTGCCTCAGTACGGGCGACAACAAACGGCGTTTCGTCGGTAATTGCGTCGCCGGTTTCACTCACTGCATACCAAGCCGGGATTTGATGTCCCCACCACAGTTGGCGAGAAATGCACCAATCTTTTAATTTCACTAGCCAGTCGCGATAAACCTTCGTCCATCGTTCTGGCACAAACTCCGGTGAATTCCGATCGTCTAGAAACCCTAGCGCCCGGTCAGCGAGAGGGCGAATTTTAACAAACCACTGAGTAGAGAGGAGGGGTTCAACGGGGACTTTCCCGCGATCGCTATAAGGAACCTTATGCTTATACTCCTCTACTTTCACCAGAACGCCGTCTGCTTCCAGTCGCTGCACCACATTTTTCCGGGCAACAAAGCGGTCTTGCCCCTGAAATTCTCCGGCATTTTCGTTTAAGGAGCCGTCCTTATTCATGATGTTGATAAACGGCAAAGAGTGACGCTGACCCATTTCAAAGTCATTGGGGTCATGGGCGGGTGTCACCTTCACGCAACCCGTCCCGAAAGCTGGATCGACCAATTCATCGCCAATAATCGGAATTTCTCGCCCCATAATGGGCAGCGTCAGCGTCTTCCCAATCAAATGCTTGTAGCGGTCATCGTTGGGATTCACCGCCACTGCTGTATCGCCCAGCATCGTTTCGGGGCGAGTTGTGGCTACTTCCACATAGCCGCTGCCATCGGTGAGGGGATAGCGGAAGTGCCACAAATGCCCGTTGACTTCTTGATTATCCACCTCCAAGTCAGATACGGCAGATTGACTCGCGGGACACCAGTTCACCAGATAATTGCCGCGATAAATCAGTCCTTCCTCATACATTTGGATAAAAGCTTCCAACACTGCTTTGGATAAGCCTTCATCCATCGTGAAGCGTTCCCGCGTCCAATCCACCGAGACGCCCAAACGCCGCAGCTGATTAACAATGGTTCCCTCTGATTCCGATTTCCACTGCCAAGCCCGTTCTAAAAACTTCTCGCGTCCCACCTCATGGCGAGTTTTTCCTTCTGCCTTCAGTTGTTTTTCCAGTACGGCGTTCACTGCGATACTGGCGTGGTCGGTTCCCGGTACCCACAGAGTGTTGCGTCCTTTCATCCGGTGGTAGCGCACGAGGGTGTCAATTAGGGAACTCTCAAAGGCGTGTCCCATGTGCAAGCTACCCGTGACGTTGGGTGGCGGAATCACGATGCAGTAAGGTTCGCCTGGATGATTCGGGTCGGCTTTGAAGACTTGGTTTTCTTCCCAGAACTTCTGCCACTTGGTTTCTGTCGTAGTGGGGTCGTATTGGCTGGCGAGGGCGGGGATTGTTGCGGTCATGCTGGGAAGAATAAATGAAGACGGCTTTACATAAATTTTGCCATACGGTAGGGAAGGGTATATGAGAACGAACCGCCAAGACGCCAAGGACGCCAAGAGAAGAGAGCCAAGTGAGGAGGTGGATAAACTTGCGTATGCTGTGATAGGTGCGGCGATGGAGGTGCATCGAGTGCTGGGGCCGGGATTTTTGGAGTCTGTGTATCAGGAGGCGTTAGAGGTAGAGTTTCGGTTGCGGGGAATATTTTCTAAACCTCAGAAAACGCTAGCTGTGACCTATAAAGGTCATCAAGTGGGTGAAGGCAGATTAGATTTTCTGGTTGGTGATGTCCTAATTGTTGAATTGAAAGCTGTTCAAAACCTAGATCCTATTCACCAAGCCCAAGTCCTCTCCTACCTTAAAATGACCAACTATCCCCTTGCCCTGCTCATCAACTTTAACGTCTCCCTCCTCAAAGACGGCATCCGCCGCATCGTTCTCTCTTCCTAACTCTCTCTGCGTCCTCTGCGTCCTTGGCGGTTCGTTAATCCCATGCCCCTTCAAAAAGCAGATGCAATCATTGGCTGTATACTTGGAACTGCTGTAGGTGACGCCATCGGACTCCCTTACGAAGGCTTATCTAAACAACGACAACATCGCCTTTATCCTCAAATAAACAGGCACCATTTCTTCTTTGGTAAAGGCATGGTCTCCGATGATACGGAACACACCTGCATGGTTGCCCAAGCTTTAATCGTTGCGGGTGGGGATGTCCAGATATTTGCGAAACAACTGGCTTGGAAATTGCGCTTCTGGTTACTGGGTCTGCCAGCAGGTATCGGATATGCTACCTTAAAAGCGATTTTGAGGCTATGGCTGGGATTTTCCCCCAATCGCGCTGGTGTTTTCTCTGCTGGAAATGGCCCCGCGATGAGAAGCGCCATTATTGGTGTCTGTTATGGGGACGACATCCAAAAATTACGCGAGTTCGTCAGAATATCCACCCACATCACCCATACCGATCCTAAAGCAGAATATGGGGCTTTGGCGGTAGCGATCGCATCCTATCTTTCAAGCCACCAATCCTCTGTTTCTCCCCAAAATTACTATCGCACTCTAGAAAAGATCCTAGGAGCAGAAGCTGGTGAATTCTTGCAGCTAATTAAAAAAGCTTGCGACAGTGCAGATGCCCAAGAAAGTACAGAATTCTTTACCGCTCACATGGGGTTGGGCACAGGCGTCACTGGCTATATTTATCACACAGTGCCAGTGGTGATTTATGTCTGGTTGAGACATCAGCAAGATTATCGAACCGCCATCCTAGAAATCATTCGTTGCGGCGGGGATACAGATACCACAGCGGCAATTTTAGGCGGAATTATCGGGGCATCTGTCGGCAAAGTCGGCATTCCCTCCCTGTGGCTTGATGGTCTTTGGGAAATGCCGAGAAATATTAATTGGATGGAAGTATTGGGAAGGAGATTAACTGAGGTGTCTGAGCAGGGTGTAAAACAACGAGCATTGTTTCTGCCCGTACCTAATCTTTTCCTGAGGAATCTGTTTTTCATGCTTGTGGTGATCTTGCATGGATTCCGTAGGTTATTACCACCCTATTGAGTAGGATTCACTCATTCCCCTAGTTTCAGCAAACCATGACGGACACCATAAAATAGCCGATTGAGCATGGTTTGTTCTTCTTCATCCAGCCAATCTTTAGTGAGCAGGACAGTTTGCAGCTGGTACTGGTTCACAGGAGTAATCCGGCGGGAGACGAATATCTGAGCAACTAGATCCTCGATAGTCACTTGGGTCGGAAAAAACTCAGCTGTCATGGTCAGATCAAGAATTTGATATCTCTACTCTCAGCTTTTTCCGAACCATCCCCAGTGATGCAAGCTAGAAAAAATTGTGACAACACCTTAAAAACTAAGTGATCCCGGTCATTTCTGGAGTCATGAGGAAGTGCTGTCTCAGATTTTCAAAAACCACTTTTGGCGATACATTGCGTACAGAATCGCCCACCAGAACAGCAATGTCACGATGGCAAACAATAAAGAGGCGTTTATCGCTCCTGCCCAAGACAGAAAGACATTCTCATAGATCCAGTTGTAAGTAGTTGGGGCGGTTTCGCCGGTTCCAACGTGGGTTTTAGCCAGGATTTTAATCAGCACAACTGAGGCGACGAACGCGAAGATAGCGTTTAACCCCATAACTTCAAACGGCTTTCCCCATCGACGGAACTTCCGCACTTCCATCAATTCATAACAAGCTGCCAGCAACAGCAACGCCCAACCAGTTGTGAAAAGCACAAAAGAACTCGTCCACAGTTTCTTGTTGATGGGAAACGTTAACCCCCACGCCCATCCAGCGACTAGGCAAGCAATGCCAAACAAGACCAAGCCGATACTGGTGCGTGACTGTACTGGTTGGGTGCGTATCCAGTCAACCGTAAAGTAGCCGGTGAGGACGGTGACAACTGCTGGAAGAGTGCTGAAAAGACCTTCAGGATCTCCCATTGAGTTGAAATTATCTCCCTTATACAGATGCGCTGTGCCAATAATCAGGCGGTCAATATAAGCGCCAAAATTCCCTTCCCTCGTTAAGACACCAGCTCCATAATCGGGAACCGGGATCAAAGACATCGCCATCCAGTACCCAATGAGTAGCAGTGCTGCGAGTACCCACTGTCCTTTGCGTGGCACGTTAAGAACTATCAGAGCAGCCACCAGGTAGGCAAGGCTAATCCGCTGCAAGACGCCCATGATGCGGATGGAGCTGAAGTCATAATTCCAGAAGCCGTTCAGCAGCAAACCAAGAATAAAAAGAATCGCCGCTCGGCGTAAAATTTGTCTATAAACATCGGCAGTAGGGCGGTTCCCTTCCGCGTATTTGGAAAGGGAAAAGGTCATTGCCCCGCCGACAATAAATAGAAAGAAGGGAAATACCAAGTCTGCCAAGGTGCAGCCGTGCCATTCTGCGTGTTCCAGGAAAGGATAAACTTGGTCGGCAACTCCCGCCTGATTAACTAAAATCATTCCCGCAATGGCAATACCTCGAAACACATCGAGCGAAGTCAAGCGCATAGTAGAGTTTCCAGAAGCAAGACATTAATAAATAACAGGGTGATAGGCATCACTCTATCGAACGAAGACGTTCATCTTGTCGCTTAGGGTAACATCACGGGGAAGGAAATCAAAATAATTCCCGATTAATTAAAGAGTTGTAGGAGCGTGATGCTAGCTCTAGCCGTTCAAGCTTATACTAGGGTCACGAAACTGCTCGATAAAATTTTGGTATCGCGAATTACTCGTACTGACCCGCAACAACGCCGCGCTTAGTTGTTGCAGGCTTTGCTGAAGGAAACCGAACATATTCTGAGGATAGAATACTTTACTGTGGTTGATATAGATTGATAATGATCAAAAATTAAGCAATTATTTTTTAGCATTTTATTTAGTTGATTTAAGTATGAGAATTTATAGGCTTACATTAAAATAGGATAAAATAAGTCTCATCCCGAAAATTATTTTTTGGTCGCATAAGTTAGATGAAAACAGAGAAATTCATGAAGATAGCCCTGGAAGAAGCAAAGCTAGGAGATGCTCCTTACGGTGCAGTAATTGTTAAAGACAATCAAGTAATTATTAAAGCGCACAATACTGTCGAAACGGATAATGACCCAACTGCCCATGCAGAAATTAACGCAATTCGGTGTTTAACAAAAGAAATAAAAAATCCTTCTTTAGAAGGTTATACCTTGTACACAACTTGCGAACCGTGCCCAATGTGTACAACAGCTTGTATATGGGCAGGGATATCTGAAATGATATTTGGAGCTTCCATTCAAGACTTAATTGAGGCTGGTGTTCCCCAGCTTGACTTATCTAGCGAAGAAATTATTAGGAAAGGGTCTAAGAAAATAAAAGTGACCAAAGGGCTTCTAAAAGAAGAAGCTCTACAATTATTCAATCATTCATGCGGCTAGGTTAATCGGGTAAAGACAGCTTAACAGAGGGGTAAAAAAATATTGTTGACACGCTTACCCACTGATGATAACCCTTGAAAACGAGGACTTTGAGTGGCTCGGTTCCTTCCTTTTTAAGCTTCCCTAGATCAGGGTAGTTTCATTTATTAAAAGAAAATTCTGTAACGTTAATCAAGCATATCAATTGGCAAACCCTCTTCTGTCCTTGCGAAGGTAAGAGAAGAGGGTTCGCTGTGGAAAATAAAGAAAAATTAAATGGGGTGGTTCCGTCTAGGAGGAAGCGTTTCCGAAGAACCGATATTTCTTTTAAAGTCAATTCGTATTTTCCCTGAAATAAAGATGTAAAAATTATTAAATTCACAATTTTATTAATTTGACTTTATTATAACTTTATTTAAATAAACGTATTCTGGTTTTAGTGAGCAAAGCATCTACAAAATAACAAGTTATGAAAAAGCTTTTGATGTTGGTAGCGATCGCGCTGTTTGTTCCATTCTTTGCCCAGCGCTCCGCAGCCGCCACGATACTTAAGGTGTCGCAAGAATCTAAACCCGGCTTGGGTGACTTTGATAGTAATATCTTGGGTTTTGTTGAAGCTTTCAGTACAAATAAAACAGCAGCCAATTACTACCAGTATAGCAAAGGTTATAATTCATCCTTTAGTAACCCAGCCCTGAGTTTAACGGCTAAGCAATCTCACCTTTTTTTTGTAGATGCTATTGATGGGCTGTCACTGTTCATCGTTCATTCTAAGCCGGGTAATCTAACAGGTGGAGCAGCTAAAATGAGCTTTAACTTGTTGGGAGATACGGCGGAATTAAAAATTGTTGACGATTTAGGTGAGGCAACTGCAAATTCCACTGGCAGCCTCTTTACTTCAAATCAGGGTTGGGGAGCTTGTTGCACTGATGGTTTAGCCATTGGTTCGCTTGACAGCAATTGGGAAATGTTAGTGAAATTCACTGCGCCGCCTAGAGAGTTGAACAGATGGCAAGTGTATTCTTCATCAACCTCGGCAAATATTTCACTCTCGATGCAAACAGGGCGTCGAGTAAAATTAAACGTTGCACCCGTATCTACACCCGAGCCTTCAAGCATGACTTCCTTAGTTTTTGCCGGGTTAGCACTGGCTGTGCATCGTCGCACTCAGGGCGGTATTTTGTAATGGATAATTTGTATTTTTTATCAGACTTCTAGGTATGGGGTTATCTTTATCTTTATACAGTCAGCAATGGTTTGGATTGATAAGGTTCTATAAGCTACAAAAAACGGGAGCATCCCGCTTTTGTAAAAAAGCCACAAACGGTCAATCAATTCTAGAGTTGCTCGATCGATCGCCAAACTTGCGAATGATACTCGATAAAGTTGGAAAAATTTTCCTTCAGTTTTGATGGGGCATCAAAAACTGGCATCTGGAGAGTCTTGGGAATACCCCCTCCCCCTGGATTTTGAGCTGCGACCGGATCGGCTAAGATATCAAGGCACACGTAAAGGGTAACAACGTGGGGAAACGCCGGTGCAAATCCGGGGCTGTGCGGCAGCTGTAAACGAGGTGACTCTCGGAAGCCAGAATGCCTACTTAGTACCTTCATACAGTCTAACTTCCTGCCTTGCACGGGAAAGGAGCAATCAAATTGATGCCTAGTATAAATTCAACCGATCTGATGGGACTGCAATCCCCTACTCCCCAGTCGATTCAATTGCCGCCGCTACCTTTGCGTCGTCCGTTGTTGATGGTTGGTCATGGCACCAAAGATGAGGATGGACGGCAGAGTCTTCTAGATTTTGCCGATGCGTATCAAGCGTTAGACCCGTCGCGTCCTGTTTTACCTTGTTTTCTAGAACTCACTACCCCCACGATACAGGAGGGGGTGGATCGCTGTGTAGAAGAGGGTTACACGGAACTCTCTGTATTGCCGATTTTGCTATTTGCAGCTCGACACAATAAGTTTGATGTTACGAATGAGTTAGACCGGGCAAGGGTTAGACATCCCCAGGTGAAGTTTTACTATGGGCGTCATTTTGGGATTACGCCAGGGATTTTGGATTTGTGGCGATCGCGTCTTTTGGAATTAGACCAACCCCAGTACAATCGCTCAGAAACGGTTCTGCTCTTTGTCGGTCGGGGTTCCAGCGATCCTGATGCGAACAGCGATGTTTATAAGCTTGCCCGGATTCTGTGGGAAGGTAGCGGCTACGCCACCGTTGAAACTTGCTTTATCGGCATTACCCATCCCCGTCTGGAAGAAGGGTTCCGCCGTGCTAGACTCTACGACCCAAAACGCATTATCGTCCTGCCGTACTTCCTATTTACCGGAGTCTTAGTTAAAAAGATTTTCGACATCACGGCGCAACAACAGGAGCAATACCCGGATATTTCCATGACTTGCCTACCAGAAATGGGCATTCACCCTCAGTTGTTGTCTGTATTAAGAGAACGAGAAATTGAGACGCAGTTGGGGCAAGTGCAAATGAATTGCGAAATGTGCAAATTCAGGATAGCAGCCAATAGCAACAGTAACGGGCACACTCCCGCCCACGATCATTCCCATCATGGACATGGGCATGGGCATGGGCATGGGCATGGTCACGATCATGCTCACCCTGCTGAAGATCCATACAGAAATGTAGAGCAATATCATCAAAAGATTTGGCAAGCGCCTTGAATATTTGATAAGTAGTCATTAGTCAGTTGTTATTAGTCATTGGTGTCACTCGCAAAGAACTTAGAACTAATGACTACTGACACCCAACTACTTCATTATCTAAAAACTGATGTCTAAAGAATTTGTAATTGGTGAGCGAGTCCGTGTGGTAACGTTGCCGCCGTACGTCAAAACAGCGGAACCGATGCCGATGCTGCGTCCTCCTGATGTGATTCAGCTTGGGGAAGAGGGGGTTGTTGTTGACCGGCGTCCAGGGGGATATTGGAGCGTCCGCTTTGCCAGAGGAGTTTTTTTGCTGGATAGCCAGTTTATAGAGTCTGTGCAGGCGATCGCTGATACCGAATCAGCGACAGAGGCAACTGATGTGCGATCGCACAATGTACTACCGGAGCAAAAATATATCGTTGATCCCAGCTGAGTCAGAGGCGATCGCGTGTCTTCAAAACGAGGCGTTCGCCTAGCGCTGACCTGTCAGTTCGCACCTCAACAATCGCTAACCCCGATTAAATTACTTCCGCTTTTTCTGGTTTTTCTTGCGTGACTCCTTGGACATCTTTTTTTTAGACTTGGCTTTGGGATCGCTCTTGCCAGGGCGAAAGCCTTTTGCTTCCTGAGAAATTGATGAACCCGTGAAGCCAGAATCGCTGACCCCCTTTCTTTGAAAGCTCTGGTTAAATTCTTTCTTCGGTAATTCTTCAGGCGACTTCAAGCCCAATCCCACCTGCACATCATCCCAGTCTCCTACCAAGAAACGATCCACGGTATCAGCAGCAAAGACACGCTCTATCAGCGGCGCGGACTCTACCGCCTTCAGATCGACCAGGGAACCTATGAGAAAGCTATTCAATTCTGAGCCGTTTTCTGCAAACGATTCCAGTTGATGGGTGAGAATCGCAACACACTCAGGACGAGCCTCAGGATGATCGATTGCAATGTCTTCCAGACAGTTAAGAGCCGTTGTGCGGGGGAATATCGCCTGAGAGGTATCCGCTAGATAAGCCGCCAGAGCCGGAATCGCGGCTTGCCCGATCATGCTATAGACTAATGGCAGTTCTTCGGCAATCCATTCCCAATAGTTGCTTTCCTCTTTCTCAAACAAGCCCATGAGCGGCTCAATGCCAGCCTCAGCGCGGAGTTGGCCCAATGCTCTCCAGGCATGAATGGGTGCCCAGGATTCGAGCGTGTCTTCATCATCCCGGTATAACTCGTTGTCTGTTGCCATGCGGATCAAGTTAGGAATGTCCGTGGGGGCAATACCGAGTTCCAGATAGTCAGGCCAATTGTCAAAGTCCATCTCGGCGCAATTGCCATAGGTGAGCAGCTGGTTTACTGGTGGTGGATAACTCTCTATGCTCATCTCAACCCCTTTGTTTTCATCTCGATTGCTTCTCCCTAGATTCACTTGAGCTTTGGCACCCTCAAGTCCTCATCTCTATCACGATACCGAGGATGAATCAATATAGATAATTAGTCGCGGGATAGCGAAGCAACGTTACTCTCAAGCGTGCTTCGCCTTCATTAATTCACCGCTACTAGGTGAAAAAGTGAGTTGGGAGGGGAAGATCCCCGGTCCGATCGCCCTCTTGTATTCTTTTCTCTGGCTTCTTCGCAGTTGGTTTAGTTCCTGTGCCTTTTTAGGGTGCGGATGATTGCCTCGCGCTAACTTCTAGAACTAAACGGTCTAGTGCAAGTTGCATCTGGGTACAAACTTTTTCATAGCAAGCATTCACATAAGCGCGATCGCTCGCTGCTGCACGACCATAGCGTTCAAACACAATCGGGGCAAGGACACGAGTATGAATTTGCACTGGCAGCGGAAAATTCGGGATCGGGCCAATTGCCACTCCCCAAGGCAACCCTAAATAAAGTGGAAATACACCCGTTTCAGCATCTAACTTCCAGGGAAAGCCCCATTCATGCAGTTGTCGCACTTGCTGGTAGAAATCTGCTAGAACAATCAGCGTCTCGTGGGCACCATGAGAAATAATCGGTACAATTGGCGCTTCTTCCCGCAGTGCCAGTTTGATAAATCCCTTACGCCCTGCTAGATGAATTTGATAACGCTGGTTGTAAGGACGAAACATATCTTCAGCCCCGCCAGGATAGACGAGTACGGCAGCACATCGCTGGAGGGCAGCGATCGCTACTTTCGGATGAGCGATCAGTGCCCCTACCTGGGCAGCGGGCACCGCGAAAATAGGAGTTTTCCAAGCAGACGGATGCATGAGTCCATAAGCTAAGCGTTCGTAGCCAAACCGGCGGAACCAGTCATACAAAAACATCGAAGTATCGGGCGAAGCCAAACCTCCATTATGGGAACCGACAACCAGCACCTTCCCTTCGGGGGGCATATGATGCCAGCCATCCGTTTGAACCCGAAAATAGTGGCGGTAGAACCATTCCCATACCGGCATCCATGCTTTAATCGCACCGAGATTTCGCTCTTCTAGCGACCAACCATCAAACTGATGACCAGCGGTTTTGCCGTCACTGCCTCTGCTACCCGTAGAAACATTAATATTGTCAAACAATGGTTCTTAACCACCCGAAACTCATAAATTGCGTTCTTTAGGATAATCTGCTGCCGAGTCTATTGGCAAACATTTTCCCTTTTTCTAGCGATCGTTTCCCAATCTTTTTCGGTTAAGGCTCGATCCCCAAACCCTGATTAACAAAAGGGGCAAATTTCCTCCCTTTTAAGGGGCTAGGGAAGGGATTTCTAAGGAGCGAACACCACTAAGGGGACGTATTGCATTACTTGCGCTCTCAGTTTACCTATCTTGCCCTCATTTCTACCTTTTGTGTTGTTTGCGCCTGGAGTGGTTCATTTCTTTTCTGGAATTACTAAGTCTGCAATTAAAGGTCGGTGATCTGAACCAACATTCGGCCCAGTGCGAATATTCTTGACTTTAATTTCTGGACTGATTAAACAATGATCGATAGGAATGGATAAAGCAAAAGAGAAAGGTGGGAGAGTTTGAGAATAAGAAGCTTTCATAGGCCAACTCGGTAGAATTCCAAATCCTTTCTGGGCATTATGCAGCCCAGTTTTATTGATAAATCTTTTGTAATAAGGAGACCACATAGTTATATTTAAATCCCCAACCATTACAACTGGGGTTTTCAATTTTTGTATATATTGGCTGATTTTGTCTAGCTGTTGATTCCGAGAATGAAAGAAGGTAGGTTTGACGGGCGGTAGCGGATGAGTGGCAATCAGGGTAATCAATTGTCCGTTCATCGTAAAGTTGCCAACAATACTATTATTTTTATCTGTCCCAAAAAGATTGATAGAAGCGTTGGTGAGAGGCTGCTTACTATAAACGGCGATACCTAGATTATAAGGATTAGGTTTTTTAATGGAGTAGGGAAGAATATCAAGAAGAGAATCTAATTGTTTTATCCAAGCGTCGTTAACTTCTAAAAAGACAGCAATTTCTGGTTTTTCTTTTCTAACGACAGATAATATTTTTGAATAGCTTTTATTTTGCGTATTCAGATTTGAGCTTAAAATTCGGATAGATTCAATATTATTTCCCGGTTTTGGCGATAGAGAAATATACCAAGGGAGTATCTCTGCCAAAAGTAGAGAAATACAAAATAGGCTAATCAAGATTAAGAGTTTTTTGCGAGTCAGTAAGAGTAAGGCAAATAACACTAACCCTACAATAAGATATTGCAGTTTAAAGTGAGAAAGCTGTTCTAAAAAGATATTCCAGCCAACTAAGCTAAGCAAAGAAAGCAGCGTTATCCCCAAAATCCCCAAGAATAATAAATAGGGAATTACCTTGATGAAGAGATGGTTGTGGGAATTTTTATTCAGCGATCGCATACACGGTATCACCAGCGCTTCCCTTGAGCGTACCAGGTTGAACGCGGGTGGGAAAGCTAGAGCTGTCTCATCTACATAGACAACTCTATTTTTGCGGAAGGTGGGGCCAAATGAGCGCGATCGCTAGCCGTAACGACTCCCCCACCATCGAAAAACGCGCCGTTTCATCCGCCGTCTTCTCCCACTGCAACAACTGCTTTTGGAACGTCTGGTCTTGCTTTGCTCGCTTTACCAGCGCCTGACTAATCATTGTCTTTTGGATTTCTTCGGTCGAGATCCCCTCGTTCTTCAGGAAATTCAACAACCGCTGCACGCTTTCGACCAACTGCTCTGGCGCTTGGGAGAGGATAATCAGTTGGATCTGTTTCACCACCTCTTGATAAATCCGCAGCCGATAATCGGGTGGAGGCGACGGAAGTAACGGTGGCGGTGGCGGTGGCGGTACCTTCAGCGTTACAGGTGGATTTTCTGGGCGAACCTTGATTTCCAGCAGATCCAAGATCGCTTGTCGCTTAGACTCCACCAACTGGAGCATCTCCGGGTAGATCTGCAAAACTCGTTGAGACAGAGTTTTCGCATTCACAAAATGACTCGACGCCAGTTTTAGCAGATACTGCTCCTCCTGGGGTTGGTAAGACTTAATACTGAGTTGCAAGTCAGGAGAATCGAGTTGCACCTGAGCCAAAGTAAACACTAGCGCTTCCCAATTCGGAGCTTCTTTCAAAAAAACTTCTATGGTAGTGGCACCCTCCGCACCCTCCGCGTCCCCGGTGCTATCGTCCTTGCCAAATTCCCCCGGCTCAAAATCCCGACCGATTGGAAAGCGCTCAGTCGGTTTTTTAGTCGCGTAATTAAACCGGGTAAAAACATAACGGCACTCCACCTTAGAAAGATCGACATCCTCAAGATGCCAGTTGCTGATGCAACAGCCGGTCAGTTGCGCTTGGTCCAGATTGGTGCGAATCAGATGACTTTCTAGAAGATAGGCGTCGCCCAAATTTGCCTCGGACATCGTGCAGTCGCCCAGGTATGCCCCGCTCAAATCAGCTTTCCGCAGATCCGCCCCGCGTAAATTTGCCTCGCTCAAGTCGGCACGTAACAAATACACATCCTGCAAGATCGCTCGCAGTAAATAAGCTTTTCGCAAACTGGCTTTGAGTAAATACGCTCCCGTTAAATTTACCCGACTCAAGTCAGCACTATTGAGAATCGCCTCGCTCAAATCGGCACCGATGAGAATTGACCGATGCAAGTCTGCCTCAGTCAAATTTGCCGCCCGCAAGTAGGCTGAACTGAGGTCGGCTTCCGTCAAGTTGGTGCCGACTAAAATTGCATCTCGTAAATTCGCAGCTTCTAGATGCGCTTCCCGAAGATTTGCACTGCTGAGGTTTGCGCCAACCAAGCTAGCGCGACGGAGATTTGCCTCCATCAACTCGGCTTCGATTAACTGAGTGCCGTTGAGTTTGGCATTTTCGAGATTGATTTGATCCAGCTTCGCCCTACGCAAGTCAGCACCGCTCAAGTCGGCTTCTTGAAGCACCGCCCAGTTGAGGTCGGCGTCTTGGAGAGTGGCTAAACGCAAGTCCACTTTCACCATCCGAGCGCGACTCAAAATTGCCTGGTTAAGATTGGCACCTGTGAGGTTGACACTCCGCATATCGGCTTGGCGCAGACAAGCACCAATCAGCTTGGATTGGTTCAGAGAAGCCCAACTGAGGTTGGCACCGCTCAAGTTCGCTCCGGTTAAGTTTATATCGCGGAGATTGACCCCGCCGAGGCTGGCTCCACTGAGGTCTACATAGGAAAAATCGCGTTCTCCTTGTCGGTACCGATCGAGGAAGTTATGTATTTGCACACCCTTGAAGGATAAAAATTATTAAATTTTAAAAATAAAAAATTTAAAAGGCAAAATTTTTAGGGATTTCCTTCTTTATTTTGCCTTTTAAATGAGTAAAACTTGGCTCTTTTATGGTACCCAGCGCGGATGAAATCCAGCGAAAGGCAGCGCCTCTGGTTGGAGCTGGGCTTGGGGTTGTGCAGCTTCTGGCTGGCTCAGGGGAAGCAGCCAAAGGCGACTGGTCGCGATCGCTTGTCCTTCACTGGTTCTCAAACTGTCTGCCGCGGTTGCCGTCTCGTTGGTCACAACTTGGTCGAACAGCAGCGCTAACCCATCCGGTGCCAGACTCATCTGAATATCCCGCTGGGTGGGCAGGAGCAACAGCGGCTCGATCGCCTTTGCATCCAGAGTCCCTTTCTCTGTCTGGAGGTCAATTTCCGCAATGTAAGGCTGTTCTTGGTACTCTTCTCCTGGCAGTAACTGAGTCAGCAGGCAGTAGAGCGTTTCCTTATAGGGAGCAAACTGACAGTTGAGGATTGAGCCATTTGTTCGCAGCAGTTCTTTCTGTGCGCCTTGGTTGGTGACTAAAAAGAGCGATCGCGTGTAATCTGTATTAAATTTCACCATCGCTGCTGCTGAGCCATCTCTGGCAAAATCCAGCGCCATCCCAAACTTGGGCAGAAAATCTAGCGGTTTGGCTCCTGGTGTCAGCGGCAGAATCGCGATGCCCTCTCCCTGAGCGCTTGCCACCGAGGCACTATCCGGCGCAATCAAAAAATCCCCGCCCGGTTGGTTATTCAGCGGTTGCGGCGGTGCATTCGGTCGGACTACCCACAAGCCAAATTCGGCTGGATTTTGGCTGTTCACCCGCTGAACAACAATCGTTTGCCCATCCGCCGCTAAGTCAAATTTGAGATTCTGGTAGTTTTTATTATCTAAAACCAGATTCATTCTGCCTGGGGGATCGAGATCCTTTTCAGATTTTCCTTTGGTTTTGTAATGGAGTCCGGTACTGACGGTGTACAGTTGTTGCGCCAATACACCGGGTTGGTTATTCGTCGCGTCGGTGGCAGAAAACAAAACCTTGTCACCATCTGGATACACCTTAAAGTCCATCACTACGAGGTCTTTAGGCGTCAGAACGGTTTTTTTGTTTTGGGTGAGGTTGTAGAGGATTAACTGTCCCTGTTCTTCTTTCTCAACGCCCAGGTAGATAAAAGCGCGATCGCGGGTGCGAAACTGACTTGTAAACGGCTGAATTGCCCTCCCTGTTTTTCCTTGAGTCCCCAAGCGCTCTCGCGCCCCCTGCAATTCCACTTTATAGTCGGTGTCATAGGATGCTGGGGAAGTCAGGGTATAAGACATCTTCCGCCCCGCCCAACTGAATTTACCCCCCAGGGGTGGAGCGATTCGCAGATTTGCTTCGACGCTGCTGTGTTCCATTGGGCGGCTAAAGGTGAGGATAAAGGAAGTATCCTCAACACCTATTCTTTCTCCCTGCCAGTTGAAATCCCGCACGCGAGGCCCGGTGACTAAAAAACAGTTCGTGCCGCAGGCATCGCCACCCCACACCACTAGCCCAATCACCACACTTAGCACCAGCATCAGCGCTAGCGCTAGACGGTCAACAGGTTGCCCCCATTTTCGATTTTCGATTTTTGATTTTCGATTTATCACTGCCTTCGTCCTCGCCAATCTAAAATCTAAAATCGTCTAATAATCATACGGGTTCTTCGGTGCTTCTATTTTTTTGAGGGAGTTTGCCTTGATGGTGAGTTGGCGTTTGTTTTCTAGAGTTTCAGTGATCATCTCACCTTCAACTTCTAACCAAGTATCAGGGGCATAAGCTGTCCGGTTTTCAGTGAGTTTCACTGGCAGTCCCACGGGATAAGCATCTGCGGCACAGCAGGTAATCACAAATTGCGAAATTAACAGATATTGCTCAGAGAGTTTTGGTGGATGGACAACAAATCCCTTTACTTTAACTTTTTGACCCGTGTAGGTATCGGGTTCTGGATTGAAGTTGAGCGTCCGCACCCAGTCCATGAGCGATCGCTCTTCCGGTCTTGTTGAAGAGCGAAATGATTGGGGTTGCACTCGTGTCAAGGTCAAAGAATCGGTAATTCCCCGATCGAGCGCTGTGCTTGAGTTAAAGGCGCGGGGGGCAACCAATAAACCAGCGATTGCCGTCAACAGTAACAATACACTGCTCCAACCAGGAGGAAATAGGGTGATGTGCTGAAGAACTGCCACCGACCGCTTTTCCTTCCGGTTATTTAATATTTTCCCAATCAGTTGCATGGCGCTCAATGCCGCCATAATTAACAAGCAGATGGCAGTGACAACAACATATTTAAAGTAATCTTTGTGAATCAGCAGGTATAACTGACCCGTGAACCAATATTTCAGGAGCAAAGCTCCCCAAGCCGTTAGTGCTAGGACATCCAAGCCGGGAATTATAAATTTTTGAGAAATAATTTTTGGTTGATTGGTCATTGGTAAGGGTACGAATCGCTAATTTAAGACGGGTTGATTGTGAATCGTTCTAGGAATCTGTTTTCCCTGAGCCAATTGCAACTCACCACTCATCTTAGAAAAAGTACGTATACAGGAGAGTCATTATAAAAGTCAGCTGAGCTGCAAGACCAAATAGGTAAAACACAGCTCTGGGTTTGAAAATGGATAACATCAAACCGATGCCTTTGAGGTCAATCATGGGGCCAAATACCAGAAAGGCTAACAAGGAGCCGCTGGTAAATGTTGTGGCAAAGGAAAGGGCAAAAAAGGAATCGACCGTTGAACAAATGGACACGAGAGCCGCTAATCCCATCATCGCAAGGATGGAGGTGATTGGTCCCTGACCCAAGCTGAGGATCAGTTCGCGGGGAGCGAGTACCTGAATCGCCGCTGCGATCGCGCTTCCCAAAATTAACACGCCTCCCAATTCCCGCAGCTCTTGCACTGTATTATCAAGGAACATCCGCAGCTTGAAAGGCAGGGGTTTTGACGTAATCGATTGACCCATCATCCCACCGCCGGAGACGCCAACGGCGCTCATTATCGGTTGCGGTTGTCCCAGCCAAAACGTGCCGGATTTTAACAAGGTGGGAGTATCGTCTTCCCGTGCCCCTTGAGTTTGCATCTGAGGTATGGCGCAAGCGATCGCGGGTTGCAGTAACGGCTTCAGATTAGATTGAACGCTGAAAACCGAGGCAATAATTGTCGCGATCGATAAAGAAAATACCACCCGCAACACGACAATTTCTGGCTGATCTCGAAACGCTACCCAGGTTGACCAGATGACGATCGGATTAATGGTCGGTGCCGCTAGCAAAAACCCAACTGCCACAGGTGCAGGCACTCCCTGCATCAGCAACCGTCGCGCCACCGGCACGTTGCCGCACTCACACACCGGAAACAAAAAGCCCGCACAACTGCCTACAAATGCCCCCAATATGGGGTTCTTCGGCATAGCAGAAATCAGCTTGCCCTCATCAATCCACAACAGGAGCAAACCGGAGAGCAATACCCCCAGTAGTAAGAAAGGCATTGCCTCTACCAGCAAACTCAAAAACAAGGTGAAAGCGTTGTGCAGTTGATTCATGCTTTGGATCGTGAGAAGCCTTTTTTAGCTTTATGAGGTTGCCAAGACATTTTAGCGGTTATTACTACTCATCACTAGGGCTGATGAATGTGCTAGTGGACGAACCCGATTACCAAAAGTTGCTCGCTTTCTCCCTTATCTATCGGTTGCTTTACCGTAAATTTACGGAGTTTACCGAACCTTTGTAGTTTGTAACACGGACGATTGCTAGTGAAAATGCTATCCTAAGCTTGAAGTATACTCAAGCTTCCATTGCTGCGTTTTCATGCAGCGGGGTACCCTGTGCTGAACGCATTTTTATCACTTCCTTTGTCATCCAATCGAAGCCAGCAAGACTTGTGTTTAGAGTCCACGCTGCGATCGCTATCGCTTCACGATTGTCAGATTGAATATCATCAACTTGGTTGGGAAGTAACTCAGACTCTTAAAGCCAATCCCCTACTCCCAGGCGTCATCTTGATGAAGCAGGGTCAATTCGCGGGGATGATTTCGCGGCGGCGATTTTTGGAATACATGAGCCGTCCCTACGGATTGGAACTCTTTTCCAAACGTCCCATTGAATGTTTATATCGTTCTGCCGAAACGGAAACTTTGATTCTGAACGGCGATACGTTAATTGTGGCGGCGGCGCGTCACTCTTTGCAACGAGCGGCTGAGTTACTTTATGAACCGATTGTGGTGGAGGTCGCGCCGCAAGTTTATCGATTATTAGATGTACATGAATTACTGATTGCTCAGTCGCAAATTCACGAATTAGCAACTGAACTGCTCACTCAACTTTATACTCATCTGGAAGCAGCAAACCAACAATTGCTGCGCCTTGCCACTTCTGATGGTTTGACTGGGGTTGCTAACCGACACCGTTTTGATAGCTATCTCGATTCCTGTTGGCACCAGATGCAGGCGAGTAATTCAGCATTATCGCTGATCTTGTGCGATGTTGATTTCTTCAAAAAGTACAACGATACCTACGGTCATCAAGCGGGTGATGACACTTTGCGACAGGTAGCGGGTGCCATCCAGCAAGCAGTGCAGCGACCGGAAGATTTAGTGGCACGCTATGGGGGCGAAGAATTTGCCGTGATTTTGCCGCACACATCGCTAGAGGGTGCCCTTCAGGTCGCAGAACACATCAGACTGACCGTGAAAGCCTTGAAGATAGCCCATGCTTGCTCAGAAAGCGATTACATCACCTTAAGTTTAGGTGTTGCTACGATCTTTCCTAGCTCAACGTTTATGCCTGCAATGCTGATTGCAGCAGCGGACAAAAAGCTTTATCAGGCAAAACAGACAGGACGAGATAAGGCTGAAGGCCATCTGCTTTGCGTACCGCGCGATCGCTCATCCGTTTTTGAGCCATCTGCAACTTCTTGAATACAAATTATTCCGCTTTAGATAAATATATAGAGTTGTTTTAGTTTAGTAAAAAGTGTAAATTATTGTATTTTTATAACAATTAAAAAACCTCTTGAGTCGTCATTTTTTAACCAAAAGTTAATCAAATCTTTAAATCATATTTAAAGTTAAACTAAGGTTTTAGCTGTAAAATTTATAACTTAAATCAGTAGAATGTGGGGATAAAGTAAATTTTGCATCTCCCTATACAGCGAATAAGAACTGATTGAGGTAATTTATGATGGCTTGGCAAGAATCTCCGCCGGAATTATCAGTTCTTCCTCTGTCCCAGATAAAGAACCTCAATTTAGAGTCAACCCTTCAAGAGCTTCCGCTATACGATTTTCAGATAGAAGCCTCTGGTCTGGGGCAGGAAGTTAACAAAGAATTTGAAGGAAATGCGCTGCTACCAGGAGTCATTTTAACGATAGAAAGTCAGTTTGCGGGAATGATTTCGCGGCGACGATTTTTAGAACAAATGAGCCGTCCTTATGGACTAGAATTATTTTTAAAACGACCCTTACAATCTTTATATCAATTCGCCAGTACCCATGTTTTGAAACTTTCTGGCGATACGTTAATTGTAGCGGCGGCAAAGCAGTCTTTGCAACGACCTCCTGAGCTACTCTATGAACCGATTGTGGTAGAGTTAGCGCCAGGAATTTACCGATTACTAGATGTACATCAATTATTGGTGGCGCAGTCAAAAATTCATGAACTCACAACCGAGTTACTCAACGAGCAAACCAAAGCTCAGATGCTGCAAACCGAAAAAATGGCGAGTTTGGGACGGACGGTTGCTGAGGTTGCCCATGAGATTAGAAACCCCATTAACTGCATTAATGGGAATTTTGGTTTTGTAGAAACTTATTACAAAAATTTAATCGGTTTATTGGCAGCTTATGAAAAAGCTGAAACTTTGAATACAATCGAAGAATTGAAAGAGGAAATTGAATATGATTTTCTTCTAGAAGATTTGCCTAAGTTGATAGGAAGTATGAAGCTGAGTGCGGAACGATTAACAAAAATCGTTGGCAGTCTGCGAAACTTTTCTCATATGGATGAAACCAAGAGACAGCCTGCTGACTTACACGAATGTATTGAAAGTACCTTATTAATTTTAAATAATCCCATCAAGCAGGGGATTCAATTAATTAAAAAATATGGCGATTTACCACTGGTGAATTGCTACTCAGGTCAACTGAGTCAGGTATTTATGAATATCATTAGTAATGCGATTGATGCACTCAAAGATCGAGTCACTGACGGGTCGGATTGGCAACCCCAGATAGAGATTACGACGGAAGTTTTAGAAATCCAAGATTCTGAATGGGTTGTAATCCGGATTGCGGATAATGGGCCGGGAATTCCACCAGAAATTCAGGATCGGATTTTTGAGACGTTCTTTACTACAAAGCCGGTGGGCAAGGGAACGGGATTGGGATTGGCAATTAGTTATCAAATTGTTACTGAGAAACACGGGGGTCATTTATCGGTGCGATCGCGTAGTGTATGTCCAGAGGATTGCTCGCCTTTGGCGTATCCTCCTCCTAGCACCGCCTCCCATAATGGTTCCGTAGTTGAAGCGTTGTCGGTGCCCGTAGCTTCCGCCGTAGGAATAGGAATCGCAGATTCCTATCCCCGGCAAGACAGAATCTATAGTGCGGCTAGCGGATGCGAGGCACCAGCAGCGGCACAGTTGCTAGCTAATTCCAGGGAGATAGAAGATTCACAACCAAGGATGGGCACAGAATTCGAGATCCGATTGCCACTCGGTTAAGGCGCTTGTTCACAATTTTTCTGGAAAATAGTAGCAGAAATTAACCTCAAGGGCAGGTGGAAAACTGCTGAAAATGGTAGTCTATGGTCATAGCTGATTCCAGCTTCACTGCTGCATTTGTGGGCGTTGTGTGTCGGTACCAAACGGATTTATATCACTTCCGTCCTTGTCCCAAGGGAGCGATCGCGACCTCTCTATAGAGTCAACTCTTGGGGAATTGCCGCTGTACAACTTTCTGGTAAAACCCATCTGTCTGGGTGTGGATATTGCCCGGATTTTTGAGAAGCATCCTCTACTGCCAGGAGCCATCTTAGTCGAACAGGGTCAGTTTGCCGGGATGATTTCGCGGCGGCGGCTTTTGGAGTACCTGATCCGTCCTCATCGACTAGAGCTGTTTTTGCACAAACCGCTGCACATCCTCTACAAGTACGCCCACTCTGAGGTTTTAATCCTTCCCGATAGTACGCCGATTTTGACAGCAACCCAGCAGGCGCTGCGGCGATCGCCTGAATTTTTGGCAGAACCTGTCGTAGTGCAAGTGGGAGAATCTGATTATCGGCTGTTAGATGTTCAGGATTTGAATGTTGTTTCTTGGCAAATCCGGGGAATCGAAGCTCAGGTGCGATATGAACGCACCCAAGCTCAGATGATTCAAAGTGAGAAAATGGCAAGCTTAGGGCGCTTAGTGGACGGAGTTGCTCACGAAATTTTAGACCCGGTTGGCTTTATTTGGGGGAACTTAACGTATGTCTCAACTTACACTGAAAACTTGATAGAATTGCTGTCTACTTATGAGACATATTTGCCGCAGATTCCTGAAGAAATTGTGGCTCTGAAAGAAGACATAGAATTTGATTTTGTACAACAAGACTTACCTCGCTCAATTTCCAGCATCCGAGCCGGAGCAGAACGATTGAAAAAGCTCGTGATGAGTCTGCAAAACTTCTGCCATATTGATGATGTTTATCCCAAGCCTGCCGATTTGCACGCTTGTTTAGATAGTATTGTTTTGCTTTTAAAAAGTCGTGTAAACAGCGAAATTGAAATTATCAGAAATTATGGTCATTTGCCGCCGGTACAATGCTACGCGGGTCAATTGAATCAGGTTTTCATGAATATCCTGACGAATGCGATTGATGCATTGATTAATCAAGCAGTCGTTCAGCAGTTTACTCAAGATTTTCAAGGAACATTGCCCCCGAATATTCAAGAGAAACCTCGGATCGAAATCACGACTGAGGTTTGTTCGCACAAGGCAAGTCAGACAGGAATTTCTGATTCGCGGTGGGTTTCCATTCGCATTGCCGATAATGGCCCTGGGATGTCTCCTGAAGTACAGCAGCAAATTCTTGAGTCTTTTTCTGTAGAGAAACGCTCTGCTAAAGAGACGAGTTTATCGGTAAGTTATCAGATTGTGACGGCGAAGCATGGTGGAAAATTAAGAATGCGATCGCGTAGTGTATGCCGTTTGGGCGACTCGCTTAGTGTATGTCCTGAGGATTACTCGCGCAGTGGATGCCCAGAGAGCGGATCTCCTCAGGGGTATGCCACTCCTAGCAATTCCAGCGGAGAACCTAAACCAGGCATTGGCACCGAATTTGAGATTTTGTTGCCTTTGGTTTAATTAAAAATTAACAAGCCGCTGTATTTTTAATTGGGCAACTTTCAGGACTCTAAGGCTCTACTTTTACAGGAGTTCCGATGTTGACCTGTGCATACAAAGCCAAAATATCCTGATTACGCATCCGGACGCAGCCGTGAGAAACTGCCTGTCCCACCAGTTTTTCCTGGGGGGTGCCATGAAACCCGATAAAATTGCGTCCGTCTGTCCAAAAAGCAATCCACCTGGCTCCTAAAGGATTATCTGCACCTGGAGGAACGACTTTTCCATTCCAAGGATGCTGCCAAGCTGGATTGCGTAGCATTTGCGTCACCTTAAACGTGCCTGTAGGCGTCTCCCAGCCCTTTTTCCCGACTGCGATAGGATAACTTGCTTTCACCTGATTGTCTCGGTAGACATAGACGCGGCGATCGCTTAATTTAATCACCAAATGAGTATCGGGCGTGGTACTCGCCGGGGAGAGTTCCTCCAAAGGTAGATAGAGAGAGGGTGCCCCCAGCGGAGGCAATTGGGGTTCCGAAGGCAATTCAATCGTTGTTGCCTGTCTGGTAGTTGCCATTTCTGTTGGCACTGAAGCACCAGATGGCTGCCGAACGCCCAGCAATAGAATGGCTGCGAAGTACAGCACCTTGAAGCTTCCAGACGGTAATTTACCCCTGAGCATTCCTGTCCTCTCTTTTCCCTGGTCAACGACTCTTATCGAATTATTATCTGAGATCAAAACAATAAATCGCACAGAGCTGACTGACTTATTTAAAATTGACTTTTCTTAGTCTTGTCAAGTCTCACAAAGTCAGATTTTATTCCCAGCTCTCCTCCTAAGGGCTTATATAGTCCGGTAGATTGAATCTTCAGTAGAGCTAGATAGGATTTGGGCAATAATCCAGGCATTTTCATCCGTTGCTAAGTACAACTGTTGCCGATAGTCAAGTTTATTACCCAAATATTTTAAAAGTGAGGGTGTAATGCGTTTACAAAAAACCAAAGTATTGACAGGTACGATGCTAACACTGTTACTCTCGGCAGTATCAGTGTTGCCAGCGATCGCTCGCCCAGTATCTGAAGGTGAATCAAGGCAGCTCATTAGCCAAACAAACACCGACACACCTACTGCCAATCCAACCAACACCAACACAACTACTCCTAACTCAACCGATACGAATCAAGTAGTTAGAGGCACCGTCAGCAGCGTTAGAGGCAATGTAGTCACGCTAAGACTGCCAGACGGTACAACCAGAAGTATGATGCTCTCACCAGAGGATCTAACTCGGTTGAACCTCATGCCAGGAATGGAGATTAGCGCCACATTGGATGACCAGAATATGGCTAGCAATGTGAGTATGGTTGAAGCAGCCGATGCGACAGATACTACTCGCCTCAACAGAACCCGTCGAGTGGAAGAGACAACGATTCAGCGAAGAACGGTGCAGACAACACCGTCTCCTGGTCCGACAACAACCACTGGAGAGACCACAAGCACTCCAGATACAGTTCAAACCGAACCGCAGACGACTGAGGCAGCGCCAGTACCAGCGCTTTGGTAATGACTTCACCAGCATTCTTGAGCAATTAACAAAGAATCGTTAATCTAGCCATGCCGTCCCCAAAAGGACGGCATGGTTATTTTAGGAAATAATTTTCCGAGATAGATTCCGAGATAGATGCTTGGTTGCGATCGCGCTAGGATTCTGAACAAATTCAAACGTCCTGATTCATTTCTAGCAATCCAGGCGGTGGCGTAATTTCAATTCTCCGATTCTCCAGGTCTACCACGGGCGCGATCGCTTTCACAAAAGGAATCAAAATGGTAGACGGCTTCGGTGGCTTGGGTCTAAGAACTTTCCGTTTTTTACTGGTTCGATTGACTTCCCCTTTCTGGGGTGTTTCCGGCTCATCCTCTGGCGCTACAGCTACAGGTTGCTGGTGCAACTGGACTTCCAGTAAATCGTTGCCAGCCGGAAATACATTCACCACCACGCCCAAGTTTTCTCCCGATTCTTGAAGGAAAACTTCCATCCCAATTAAGTCTAGAACGTGGTATTCATCTTCTTCCAAGATCGGGCGATCGGAAGCCTTTACCATTAACTTAGTTCCCGCAAGCGCCTCCGCTCGATCCCGATTTTCTACCTCAGCCAGCTGTACAACGTATAGATTTTTCCCATCTATATACCGCCCCTTCACCAATTTCACTGGCTGTGGTTCTGTCTCGCCCGGTCGCAACATCCAACGCTCTCCCGGTTCCTCAAAGCGTTCTGGGAATTGGGATTCAGGATATACCCGCAACTCCCCTTTCATCCCTTGAGCGGCAACAATTGTGCCAATTTCTAACCACTGGTCATTGGTCATCAGCTTTCTGTATTCCGTATTCCGTATTCTTTTTAATGCTCTACCATGTACGCACAAATCTTCTTGAACTTGCCAGTCCCCTTTTGATCCCCCCAACCCCCCAATACATTGGGGAAGCAATCAACGTTTTGCCACTTAACCAAAGATATGCGTACACGGTAGTGAATGCTTTGATAACTGCAAGGGGCGGCGACGACTTCTAAAAGTCCGCGCTTTTCTGACTTAGTTTGCATCACCGCGAATTCTGTCCGGCAGGGCTTTCTAACATTTAACAACTGAATATACTTGCTCTACCACCTTCGCTAAGCGCTGTATCCCGATTTCAATCTCCTGGTCTGTAGCAGTCAGGCTAATCCGAATACATTGTTGTTTGTGCGCCCATTCTTCGCGCAATCCGGGGAAGAAAGAGCTACCTGGTACAACAATGACACCGACTTGCTTTAACTGCTGGTACAGTTCCCAGTCTGTAATGGGTAAATCTTGTAACCAAAGCCACGCAAAGATTGCTCCTTCGCCGCGATGCAGGAACCAAGGCAAATCTTTGGGCATTGCTTGTTCGATGCTGCTTTCCACAACATCAAATTTTTTCTGGTAGTAGGGGCGAATCACCGTGGTAGCGATTTCTGCCAGCGTTCCCGTTTCAATCGCACGGGCAGCGATCGCTTGCCCATACCGAGATGAATGAATACACATATTCGTCTGGAAACACTCCAGCGCCTGAATCCACTTTTCCTCCCCAATCGCAATCCCAATCCTTTCTCCGGGTAGCCCCGCTTTCGATAAGCTCATGCAGTGCAGGATGTTCTCTCCAAATACTGGCGTCATCTCGGTAAAATTTAACGCCGGAAATGGAGGTGCATACGCAGAATCGATTAAGATTGGCACATCATAAGGCGCAGCCAAATCGGCAATTTTTTTCACTTCGTCATCCGTGAGGACGTTGCCAGTTGGGTTACAAGGACGGGAGAATAACACGCAACCCGTATCTTCTGTAATCTTCAGTTTGCTGAAATCTGGACGATATTTGAACCTATGGGCAGCGGCATCAATGTCTAAAGCTGGCTTATAGGCGAATAATGCCTCTGGGGTTAAGGTCAGACCCCCATACCCCGTGTAATCTGGACTCAGGGGCAGGATAATTTGCTTTAATTTACCGCTTGTGGTGTACCCCCCAAAGGCATTTGCGGCAAAGAAATAAAGCGTTTGACTGCCGGGGGTAATCAAAATATTGCGATGAGTCAGATTTAGCCCGTAGCGGCGATTAAAATCCTTTTGTACCGCTTCGATTAACGGCTCATAGCCCTGAGAGTCACCATAGCGACAAACCACGTTCCCGTAATTTGAGCTAGCCAGCAATTCTTCGGTGTAATCCCGCCATAACTGCTCTACTTCTGGCAAAATCACTGGATTTCCAGGACTTAAATTAATATATTCCTGTCCAATACCTGCTTGCAGGGTTTCCTTAATATCCTTCATAATTGCCCGCACCCCAGTAAGGTGGGACATACAATCGCCAAATTGAGTCAGGGCAGGATTCATAAGCTAAAGCGACTTTGAAAATTGAGAGTTTAACAACCGGGGTGCCTAGTCAGTTGAGGCTTTTTCCCCTTTAGTTAATTTAGTGAATCGTTGGTACTCTAACCAATTTAACTGTAATTTTCATAACTAATTGGCAAAAGTACAGCCAGCTTGGGGCAACAATTCTAATTATGGAATTTCAATTGGTGTTGGGCGGGAGGTCTAGCTCTAGCCCCTGGATCATAAAAGTGAGCAGGTGATCCCAACTATGAAAATAGAGATAACGGGTTAAGGTTCGCAAGTCATCAAAGAAGGTCTTACGAGTCGGCAACTGCGCTCGCAGCAGTCGGTACTTTGCATCCAATAACTCCAGCAAGGTATGAAACAGCAGGCACAGGACGTTGAGCGTAGCGAGAAACGAGGACAAATGCTGCTTGTCATGAGCGCGCTTACTGGTAGCGATTCCATCACTTAGCGAATGTAACCTACCACCATGTCAAACGACCCTGGCTGTTTCAACGACTCTGACTTTCTTGGGTCTTCCAGATGTCAATACAGTATATGCATTTCAGGGGTTTGGCTAGCTATTCGTCAAAATGAGAATTGCTGTCAGAGGGAATGATGTGTTGCCAAGTTGCGAACTTTATCGTTGGTATTTCAAGGAGCAGTTATGGTATTAATCTTTACATTTTCTTTATAAGTAAATTCTAGTGTTTAGGTAGTAGAATCATGAGAAATTTCATGATGTTCACCCGCGATCGCGGGTGACAGTTGCTTAAGCCCTGACTTTTTTACTTCAGGTAAGGATGAATTCCCTATGAATCGATTTAAGTTGGCGACATGGAAAGTGGCTGCTACCACGGCAGTCTTAGGGTTAATCGCTATTGGTGGCAGCATTGTTTATTTCAAAGACGGCATATTGTCTGCTTCAGCCCAACTGGTTAGTCAGGCAACGCCAAGTCCGGCAGCGAAGTCCGACATGGACATTTTGGGGGCGCAAGATGGGCTGATCTGGGGCACTGCCACGTTGGATGACTCTGCCCGCAGCGGCGTTCTGCAATATTCGGTGGCACGGGTAGGGGCAACAGGCTATTTTTACGGTTCCTACCAAGACCCTGAATTTCCTGAAACCTACTTCGCGAATCTGGTGCAACCGTCGGCTTGTGGTGCGGGTAAAGCGGGCTATAAGGGGTTTCAGTCGATCGCAGAAATCAATGATATCAGCAAGCTCACCTATACCACGACGAAATCGATCTTAGTGGGTGATAAAGAGTCTGGTTGCTACACCGGGCTGTTAGTGATTCGGCAAGAGACGCAGGAGAAGGATGGCAAGTTTTTCTATATGGTGATTGAGCCGATCGACGTGGACAACACCTCGCTGAAAGTGCGCTGGTGGGCAAACGTCAAAACCGGAGTTACGGATTTTTCTAAAGCACCTAAGACGTTCTAACGCTCTTCTATTGACCGGATCAGTCCCTCTGTCACCCATAGAATTCTTGGAGATTTCAGGCTATGAAACGTAACAAGTCTAAGCCATCGATGACTCGGATGAGTGCCTTATGGCTAAGTGCGCTGGTAGTTGGCATCACTTCACCCATTCTTGTCACTGCTGACAAATCGCTCGGACTGAAACTTGGCAACAACTGTGAAGTTGGTAATTACCCGACGGCTGACAGCGATCTGCTTCAGACATTATACAAAATGTGGAAGAAGAAAGATTTAGAGGAGGATGACTGTAAGGATGCTGCTCAACAGCTTTCTGCGAGTGTTGGTAAGGCTGCTGCAAGCGGCAGTATAACTGCTGTGAGTGGCGGCACAACTCAGCCCACTGCCCCCACCACTGCCACCGCTGCCGCCGACCCAACTGCGGACTCAGATGGTGATGGCGATCCTGATAAAGATGAACCGGAAGATGAGAAGCTGGTTGCGAATCTACCGTTTTTGAGCTATGGCATCATTGGCGAGACTGTGATCACCTATGACCTGGCGGAGAAAGGCAGTGCTACCGACACCAAAAACACTGTGAGCTTGGGGCGGGAGTCGGCATCGACTTCAGAAAAAACGAACACCAGCACCTACACGAACCAAATCTCGGCTTCGACGACTGCATCCTTTAGCCCTCTGGACTTTGGGGTTGAGGCTTCGGTCGGCTATAGCCATACCTGGGAAAACAGCTACGCCAACACGGATATCAAAGAAAGCCGCGATAAATATGAAGATGTGCAGGAAAAAACGGCTTCGCAGAATGCCGTAATTAAGGGTGGCAGCATTGCCATTTCAGTGGAGATCAAGAATGAGGGGACAGCGCAGATTGGCGTTGGTGATTTTCGGGTAGCAGCCCGTCGGCGCACCGGCAGCGGCGCGAACCAGTTTAAGGATGTGGCGACGTTGGCTCCTCCGACAGCGACAGGAAGCTTCAAGCGTGACCTGGCACCCGGCGAAAAAATGAATGTCCAGGTGTCTGCCAAAATCGAAAACATTGCCCTGATCGAAGACTTGCTGGCGGCACCGGAAAGCCTTTACTTTGAGGTGATTCGTCCGGAACTCAATCTCCCTAGCGATGGTACAGAAGCCGCATTACAAAGGAGCTTTGCTAACAGAATCACGGCGGTGCAGAAGAAGACAGTTCAAATCAACATCGACTACGGTAGGGGCTATACCAGGGCTTATTATGTCGCGGTAGATAGAGAGAAAGGGAACACCTTTGCCGAAGTGATGAAAATCCTGAAGCTGAAATACGCGACCGATGGCGATCGGTTGATCGCCCTCTGCAAAATCCGGGGCAGCAAGGACTGTCCTGCTAGCGATTTGCTGAAAACAGATGAGGCGCAAGGTATGCATTGGGGCGGCAGGTTTCCGAAGAACAATCGTAGTGAGCAGGTGGAGATCGCGCCGGAAGGCAAATTTGAAGCGACCGTACTGCGAGCGGGCGACACCGTGCTGCTGGCGTTCATCGAAGACCGAGACAAAGATGGCTTGCCTCGCAATGATGAAGTGCGCTACAAAACAGTGGATGACCTGAAAGACTGCACCGCCGCAGCAGGCTGTAAAGATCCCAAGGACTTTGATGGTGACGGCATCACCGACTTTGATGAAGCCCGGACTGGCTGGCAACTGGGCACTGCCAATAAAGCCCAAGTCTTTTCGGCTCCTTCGCTGGCGGATGCCGATAACGACGGCTGGAACGACAAAACCGAAATGGCAAAACAAACCGATCCGAACTCTGCGGATACGGATGGTGACAAACTGGCTGAGGGTGAGGGCAACCAGAAAGACCCCAACCCCTTGGTGCCTGATGCTGCATCTGTGGCAGTCGCACCGTCTACCCCTCAGGCAAGCTACTACGCCGACTTGGAGGATCTGAGTGAAGAATTTCTCAAGCCCAACAAGCTGGTGCGGTTTGGATCTGCTTACTTGACTGGGGGTTCTACTTCCATGTCCAGTCAATATGATAAGTATGCTGCCTGGAGAGGAATCGATGGTGATGCCGTTCTGCTGCCGGACGCTGAAGGTCTTGCCATCACTAATAAAGGGGCAAACGAATGGTGGCGGCTGTCTTACAAGAAACCGCAGGAGATTCGCACCCTGATTCTCTGGAATCGGTTAACAAAAGAGGCGCGACAGAATGTCCAACAGCTAGAACTGCATGTTTATCTCAACGGCAAAGATGCAATTCCAGCAATTCCACTTTGGGATGCTGCCTCCTACATTGCCGACGATCGCCGGATTTTGGTCATTAGTCTCCCGCCGGGAGTCAAAGCGGACACGCTAGAGCTAAAACCCAAACCGGGCAAGACGGCTGAGGTAGCAATCAACGAATTTGAAGTTTATGGGCCACCGCCTGCCGCTGTGCCACCCCTCAAAGGTCGCTATCGGATTGAGGTTGCCAATTCCAAGGGCGAAAAAGGATTGATTGCTGCATGGGGGGCAAATGGTGGCTTAGTCAGTGGAGGGAATCCCTTGCAAGTGTTTATGGGTAAGGCTGAAGATTGTAAGGAGGAGTGTATCTTTACGATCAATCCGATTGCGGATTGGAATCAGAGAGAAAGCACCTATTCGCTCGAAATGGTGAATGCCAAAGGACAAAAGGGATCGATCGCGGCATGGGGTTCCCACGAGGGCGTAAGTCACTTGGGTCACCCCTTGAAAATGAATACCACCGCAGCAGACTGTAATCTTAAGTATCGCTGTGAGTTTATGATTGTGCCCCTTGCTGGTAAATCGAACACTTATCGAATCATGATCAGAAGTGGCAGATCTCACCAACTCATTGCTGCTGTGATCGCTGGCTCAGCATCTCAAGGTTTGAAACATGGCGGCAATGCCTTGAACGTTGCTGGAAACGGTGCCTACAACACCTGTACACCCAACGAGTGCGACTTTATCCTGACTCCCGTTCCATAAGTTTTCAGTCTGTAACCATTCCCTTGCTGACCGGCTCAGCACATGATCAACCTCTCGATCGCCTGCATATTACGGGCGATCGCGCCTAAATCTCAAACGGTGCGATCGCCTACATCGTTTGCTGATACGTCCATACAGTATCTGCATTTCCGGGGTTTGGCTAGCTATTCGTCAAAATGAGAATTGCTGAGTCTGGGGTTGAGAAAGTCGCGGAAGGCACTGTTTAGATTAGGCACGGTTTGGGCGTTGTCTGATAAAACTTAACAAAACCATAATCTTCCTTAGATTACTTGACTAATTTTTGGGTGAAAAATGTAAAGAGTGTAAAAAAACACAGTTTATATAGGAAATCCTGTAAAGCTATAAGTCGGGCTGGATAGCCGGAGGTTTTCTGGCTCTTAGCGCCTCTACTTTTTTTAGCTAAAAGCCAAACAACCCGTAGAAGATAACACGCTCCCTATCCAGACGAACGTCAAGAGCAAGCCTGTCAAGTGTAGTGCAACGGAATTTATGACAACAATTGAAACGCTGCGTGCGAAGCTACCGTTTCCTCTCAAGCGATTGGCAGACCTGGCATATAACTATTGGTGGAGTTGGACGAGCGATCGCACTTCTCTATTTCAGAACATTAATCCTGATGAATGGCACCGCTGCGGACATAACGCTGTCGCCATTCTGGAATCAGCTTCTTTAGTGCGACTCACCCAGCTCGCTCAAGACCCAGCTTACATCAAACGGGTGAATGCACTTGTCGAGCAATTTGACAGGTACATGGGCGAAAAAAATGCTTGGGCGTCTCGCGTCGCGCCGCAAATTTCCCCACAGCGACCCGTCGCCTATTTTTGTGCGGAATTTGGCATCCACGAATCCCTCCCTATCTACTCCGGCGGTTTGGGAATTTTAGCCGGAGATCACCTGAAGTCCGCCTCTGATTTAGGCGTGCCGATGGTCGCTGTAGGACTTTGTTATCGCCAAGGTTATTTCCGTCAACGGTTGAATAGTGGCGGTTGGCAGGAAGAAAACTACGTTAACAATCCCTTTGACCAGATGCCCCTGGAGTTGCTCAAAAACCAGCAAGGGGAACCCATCACCATTGAGATGGAAATCCGGCAACGGATTGTCAAAGCCCAAATTTGGCTGGCGCGAGTCGGTCGCGTCAATCTTTACCTACTAGATACCGACCGACACGACAACGATCCCATTGACCGCTGGCTGACAGGGCACCTGTACGGCGGCAACCAAGAAACCCGCATCGCCCAAGAAGTCGTGCTGGGAATTGGCGGCGTTCGGGCGCTGACAGCACTGGGGATTACTCCGTCGGTGTGCCATCTGAACGAAGGTCACGCAGCATTCTGCACCCTAGAGATTGCGCGACAAGAAATTCAGCGTACCAGCAAGTCTTTCTATGATATCGAGGGATTGGTGCGCGATCGCTGCGTTTTCACCACCCACACCCCCGTTCCCGCAGGTCACGATGTCTTCTCCTCAGACCTGATGGATTCCTACTTCGCCCACTACTGGCCTACATTGGGCTTGTCGCGCGAACAGTTCCTCTCTTTAGGGGCACGCCGACTGGGCGACCCTTGGGAACCCTTCGGCATGACCGTCTTGGCTTTGCGTATGTGTCGCACTGCCAACGGCGTCAGCGAACTGCACGGTCAGGTTTCCCGCAAGATGTGGAACATTCTCTATCCCGACCGTAGCGAAGAGAAAGTGCCCATTGGTCACATTACCAATGGCGTTCATGCGCGTACCTGGACAGCACCCTTAATGGGCGACCTTTATTCCCAGTACCTGGGTGAAGATTGGTCAACCCGCATGGCTAACAAACAGATGTGGGCAAAGGTGGACGGAATTCCTGACGAGGAAATCTGGTGGCGGCACCAAGTTCTCAAAGAGTGCCTCATTGCTCATACCCGTTCTAAGGTGAAATTGGCACGAATTAGTCGCGGTGAAGAGCAATTCCGCATTGATGCCGCCGACCAGCTACTAGACCCCAAGGTGCTGACGATTGGATTTGCACGACGCTTCAGCCCTTACAAGCGGGGTGACTTGCTGCTGCGGGAAGCCGAACGCGCCTTGAGGATATTTGGAAATTCCCAACGCCCCGTGCAAATTGTCTTTGCCGGTAAAGCCCATCCCCACGACGAAGAAGGCAAGCGGATTATCCAGCGGTTGATGGATTGGTGCAAGCACCCCGATATTCTCAACCGAGTTGCTTTAGTTGAAGATTACGACATCTACACGGGTCAACATTTGGTGCAAGGTGTTGATGTCTGGTTGAACAACCCGCGTCGCCCTCTAGAAGCCTCCGGGACAAGTGGGCAAAAAGTCTGCTTCAACGGCGGCATTAATTGCAGCGTCCTCGATGGCTGGTGGTGCGAAGGCTATCAAGAAGGGCAAGATGGCAAGGGAAGCAATGGTTGGGCAATCGGTGAAGATGCCCACACCAGCGACCAGGAGTTGCAAGACCGGATTGATTCAGAATCTCTCTACCACCTACTAGAAGAGGAAATCGTTCCTCTCTACTATGACCAAGATGAGAATGGAATTCCTCATCGCTGGATTCAGATGATGAAGGCGTCGATTAAGACAAATTCGCCGCTATTCAACACTGACCGGATGATTGCGGACTACGTGACTCAGGTGTACGCGCCGGGAACTTCAGTAGGTACTGAACCAATTTTGGCAAGCGCGCTGGCGTAGCAAATTTGTAGGGGCGCGTCATTTGCCCCTACATCGGTATGAATTTACTCGATTTTGAGCTAAAAGTAGGGTGGGCAGTGCCCACCTGCTTTTTTTTGAACAGCAAAGATGCTCTAGCGAAGCGGGGCGAAGTCCAGGACGCAAAGGAAGACAGTGCAAGATGAATCGGGTTTGGCAAGCTGATTTTTATCGGCGTCCTCTCAAAGATGAAAAAGGGCAGGTGTTGTGGGAGTTGTTGCTTTGCGACGCTACACGCAGCTTTCGTTATGACGCTTTTTGTCCTCAATCTGAAGCGAATGCTAGTTGGTTGGTTTCTCAGTTACAGAAGGCAGCGGGTGGAAATCTGCCGAATCTCATCCAAGTATTTCGTCCCCAGTCGTTGAGTTTGATTCAGGCAGCGGCGCAACAACTGGGTATTCAGGTGGAAGCGACTCGGCGCACTGGGGCGCTGAAGGAATATTTGCAAGAAAAGGCGCAACAATACCCCAATCTCGATAACTATACTTACACTGGCGAACTCCCATCTCTTGACAAACCGCCGCCAGTCCCATTGCCAGAAAACCTTTGGGGAGAACAATGGCGATTTGCCACACTTCCTGCGGTTGCTGTGGTGGAAGCTTTTGCAGAACGTCCAATTCCGATTCTGGAGATGCCAGAATTTCTCTTGCCGATCAATCTGGGTTTAGCGTCTACGGTGCCAGTCCCCGGTGTGGTAATTTACGGTGGGCGGCAATCGATGCGTTTGGCGCGTTGGCTACAAGAGGCGCGTCCCGTGTCTCTCAATTACATTGCGGGTGCGCCGGATGGGTTGGTATTAGAAGCGGGATTGGTTGACCGCTGGATTGTTGCTACTTTTGAGGATAAAGAAGTCACGGCGGCAGCTCAAGCTTATCAACAGCGCCAGCAGCAGAGTCGGGGATTGCACTTTTTGCTGGTGCAACCAGATGAGTCGGGGATAACTTATAGCGGCTTTTGGCTGCTGCGAGGAGAGGATTGAGGTTCTTTCTCTACCCAAAGATAGATTAAAAGCAGATTGATGCGATCGCAATCAGTAAGCTCAACCCAGATTGAAGATGCAAGAGCGGTAGAAATTCATCGCATCTTATCCCAATTAAGCACTATCGCAATCCTGCTAACGAGTGATTAAATCCTATGTTCTCTATCACAAGTTATATGTGGCATCAATCAATGTCTACCACAGAATCTTAGTGAGATAATAAAGGTGTGAGGAAGAAAACGGAACAACCTTTTTGATAAAGGGGGAGTATTATGAAACTCAAGCTATTCGCGACACTAACATTACTCGCTCCACTATTTTTAACTATGCCAGTGAAAGCGGAGAATCCGCTACACGTAAAACAGCTATTGTCAACGAGGGAATGTGTTCGCTGCGATTTATCAGGAGCCGATCTCAGTGGCGCACATTTGATTGGTGCGGACTTGAGAGAAGCCAATTTGCAAGGCGCTAACCTGACGAATGCGAACCTCGAAGGTGCCGATCTGACGAAGGCAAACTTGACAGCAGCTAATTTAACATCAGCTTTTGTAACGAATGCCAATTTTCAGGAAGCCAATCTCAACGCCGTAAATTTTACGAACGCTAAAATTTATGACGCTAATGTGTATGGGGCATCAATGGATGACCTGACTCTTACCGATGCTGAAATATTTAACACCGGAATCGGTATTGGCGGGGAAGATGCCGATATTCCTCGTTGGGACTAAATGGCGCTAATTAGCGCTTAGGATTTTACGGAGAATCAGGGAAGTCTAATAGATTTAAAACGAGCGGCTTCCCTATTTTCGCCATCAATTAAATTTATCTTCTGAGTATCTATTAATATCAGTATTTGAGTACCCAACCCTTGAGAGGTTTAACCACCTCCGGTGTCGCTCCAGGTTGTGATGTTACTCTTTGAGAGATTTAAACCCAGTTACCTTGTCTTCGCACCGCCTGGACACGAGCGCTTCTATTGAGTTTAGCGATCGCTTGTGATTTAGTGCTGGAACTTTTTTGGATATTGAGATTATTAGCGTTAATAAATGAACAGACGCCTTGGTTTTGTGCAAAGGCTCAAGCTTATATGAACAGCGCCAGCAGCAGGGTCAGGATTGCATTTTTTACTTGTGTAACCTGATTGATGGTGGGATGACTTAGAGCGGCTTTTGGCTGTTTTGAGGGGAAGATGGAAACTCCGAAGCCTTCCAAGACTAAGATTTCAAACAACTTTAAAGAGATTCTGCAATCTCTGGTTAGAGTTTTGGTTCGCCGATGGCTCATCTCATCAGTGCGCTCATCAGGGCGATCGCAAAATCCATAAAAAACTAATTCTCTCGGGGAAAAGTAGTATGCATCACACTTTGGATAGATGTACAAACTATATATTAGTGCCGAGTTAGTTTTTATTTAGGTGCATCAGTGAGTGATATTCTGCGCGATCGTCGAGTGTTAGTAACCGGAGCTTCCGGTTTTATGGGTTCTTGGTTGACTGAGTGCTTATTAGAGCAGGGCGCGACGGTGACGACGATACTGGCTGACTGGAACCCAGACAGTCATTTTGTGCGTAGTGGAATCGTTCATCGTGTCAACAATGTTGTTGGGTCAATCGAGGATTACGATTTACTTGAAAAGGTAATTGGCGATCGCGGCATTGATACGGTGTTTCACTTAGCAGCAGTGTCGGTAGAAGGTTTGGCGTTTGAGAAACCTCGACTGGCATTTGAGATAAATATTCGTGGCACATACAACATTTTGGAAGCCTGTCGCGTCCGTTCAGATTTGGTGCGGCGGGTAATCGTGGCATCGAGTGACAAAGCCTACGGTGATAGTCCCGTCTTACCCTATACAGAAGATATGCCAACGCTGGGCAGACATCCTTACGATGTCTCTAAAAGCTGCGCTGACCTAATTGCTAGAAGCTACTATCACAGCTACGGGTTGCCTGTGGCTGTAGGGCGATTTGGTAATATTTACGGCGGTGGAGATTTAAACTGGAGCCGACTGATCCCAAATACGATCCGACGGCTACTGAGTAATGAAAGTCCTCTGGTTCGTATGCCCGATAAAGGTAATTTTATGCGGGACTTTTTATATGTCAAAGATGCAGCCTATGCCTATATGGCAATGTTTGAAGGGCTAGCTCGTCCAGAAGTTCATGGAGAGGCTTTCAACTTCGCAATGGGTGGTAGTTGGACGGTGCTAGAAGTCGTGCAAAAGCTCCAGCAACTGATGAATTGCGAACACATAGAGCCGGTAATTATGAATCAAAGCCACGGGGAAATTTGGCACCAGCAGGTATCGGCAGAAAAGGCGCAAAAAATGCTTGGGTGGAGTCCCCGATATTCTTTTGATAAAGGACTAGCTGAAACAATTGAGTGGTATCTGGAGTATTTATCACCTTCAATGGTGGGCAATATTCCATCTTCAGTAGTATTAAGTGTCTAGTTGATCGGAAGTATTTTTACCCTACCTTCTGACCAGACTTCTAAGTCTGGTCAGAAACTTCCTTGGAGAAAAATGTTTAAACGTCTCGACCAAAATTTAATAGATACAGTTGCTCAACAGGCATCCAGTAGCGATCGCTTACGACAAAGCTACAACTTCCACACCTTAGAAGAAAAAGTTCAGCGATCGCTTATTTGTCTGCATCCAGGGACTTATGTGCGTCCCCATCGCCATAAACGGGCAATCGGTCACAATGGATTCGAGCTGTGCCTGATTTTGCAGGGATCCGTAGGAATGCTTTTATTTAACGATCAAGGCGCAATTATTCACCAAGAACAGATTAGTGCCGATGGAACAACTTCTGGTATTGAATTCCTCGAAGGAACTTATCATACACTGATCGCTTTAGTACCAAATACTGTAATTTTTGAAGTTAAAGAAGGGCCTTACGATTCCACTACTGATAAAGAATTTCTTTCATGTTTCCCTCTGGAAGGAACGATAGCGGCTGAGAAACTGGTGCAAACCTGGCATAGTTACTTTGTTAGCCCAATATAATTCGCTCCATGCCACGCCTGTCTTGTGATGGTTTTGGATTTAATAGGACTACAGTGCTATTTGTCCTCTATAACTCTCTGTTTTGAGCGATCGCTATTGTTTAAGCATGGATTCTTGGCTTTTGTTGATTAATTGATTGCTTGGAAGTCTCCAATCAATCAATCGAGCGCGATCGCCGATACCTGCCCAGTTTCTCGCGCTTCATATTTGTCAAGCTTTTTGCCCTTCTCTAGCCATCGAACTCACGTTAAGTTAGTATCTGGGTAATCTGTAGTTTTTTGTGGATAAAGGCAAATTCATGCTTCAAGACATTACTACTGAGATTGCTTATTTCGACTCACTTCCATATTTAGCCACAGTCTTAGGCGTTACTAGCATAGCGGGAATAATTGGGTGGCGCTGGTGGAAACAAAATAATACTTACAAATCGCTGCGATCGCTCCCTTCACCTCCTCAACACTGGCTGTTAGGAAATCTTCCTCAACTATTAGCAGCAGTGAAACAGAAGAAATTATTCCAGCAAATGTTTGATTGGAGTCAAGAGCTAGGCCCAATGTATGTTATATGGAAGGTCAATCAGCCTGCTGTTATTTTAAGTAAAGCAAAAGTTATCGAAGATACCATTGTCAATGGGATGAAAGATGGTACCTTAATCAGATCAGAGCAATTACGCAAAGCTTGGAACGATGTCAGTGGCCCGATTCTATTAGGAGAAACTGGAGCTGAGTGGCAGTGGCGACGCAAAGCTTGGAATCCCGAATTCAGTTCTAGCAGCCTCACGAAATATGCAGAAATTATTAGCGAAGCTTGCGAACAAGTAATTGCAACATTGAAGGAAGCACCACCACCAAAAGAAGTTCAGGTAGATCCTCTGTTTGTAGAACTTACAATGAGAGTGATTTCTTGTCTCGTACTGGGCATTCCTGTGGATAGAAAGATCGCGAGTCCTGAAGGGCCACCCCTGGAAGTTTCCAAGCTGTACGAAGCAATGTCTGTTGTAGGCTATCGGTTCCTACGACAAGCTACTGGCGAGAAGATATGGATGAAATATTTGCCCTCTAAAAATTCACAAGATTATTGGGCAGCAAGGCGATATTTAGAGGAATTTTTAACGCCCCGTGTAGACTTAGCTTTACGATTCAGAGAACAAAACAAGACCGATTTACCACAGGTAAGTTCTTGGTTCTCCGAATCAATGTTAGTCAAAATCGCTGCCAAAGAACCAAAATACAATCGCGACACATTAATAGCAGAATGTGTTGAACTCTTAATCGCTGGTACTGATACAACAGCCCATACTTTATCCTTTGCAGTAGGAGAGTTGAGCTTCAATCAAAGGGTTTTTCAGCAAGCACGAGACATCGTTGACCAAGTTTGGCAAAGCAAAGGCTTGATAAATACCGAAAGCCTCAAGGAATTGGCTTATATTAGCGCAATTATTAAGGAGACCTTGCGCCTTTATTCAGTAGCCTCAGGCTCGACTTCATTGGAGGCTCAACGCGACACCCTCATTGATGGTAAAGCGATTCCTCGCGGTACAAGAATAGCTTGGTCAATGCTTGCTGCGGGAAGAGATCCAGAAGTCTATGCTAATCCAGAGGAATTTCTGCCGGAACGTTGGTTAGATAAGAGTAAGGAAAATAGTTCGCTGCCAATGATAGACTTTGGCTCAGGACCTCATCGTTGCTTGGGGGAGCATTTATCAATGCTGGAAGGAACGATGATGCTAGCATTATTGCTCCGCAACTTCGACTGGGAGTTAGTCAAGGGTCGTTCTTCTCTAGAACAATTACAGCAAAACCTGTTAATTTATCCGTCTGATAAAATGCCAGTGCGCTTTAAATTGAGAAATTCGCTTCCACAACAAAAACCTATATCCAAGGTTTGAATTAAACTATTTCCAGTAGAGCGAAAAGTTTTGCCAACGCTAAAGAATAGTAGTGTATGGAGTAGTGCTAAAAAATTAATGCATCATTACTTTTTTAGCACTACCCAATATTGGCTTAATTCAATGGAACGGAGAATTAAGTGGTATTTTTTATGTCCGCCACCGATCGAATTGATCTTCAGAGCATCCATTGATGTAAGTATTGAGTACCCAACCCTTCAGAGGTTTAACCACCTCCGGAGTCACTCCGGGTTGTGAGGTTACTCTTCCAGAGATTTGAACCCAGCTACCCTGTTTTCGCACTGCCCGAACCGTATCGCCTCTATTGAGTTTGGCGACTATATTGGATTGAGTATTGGGTAGACTACGGATATTGACGTTATTTCCATTAATAAATGAACATACGCCTTGGTTTTGTGCAGGTCTCGATTGAGCCTGTAAAATTGGTGTAGCTGCATTTGCCTTTGTTTGGGCGATTAGCTGCAAGCCAGTGGTATAGAAACATAGCAGTGCGATCGCTGTCAGAGAGTTTCTCGAATTGCTCATCTTTATGGATTAAGTGCATCTGCACTGATGTAAATTCAGTCTCACCTTAACTGACTTACTTCCAAATAATATATTTTTTGATATTTATTTAAATTGTTAAAAGGCTATCAATCCCTCAAGCTTGCTACTTTAAGCGAGCTGACATAAATAAAGTTAAAAGTCAACTCTTCTTAATTAATCCACTACTTTTAGCAATCCCTGCTTCAGTGCATCAAACACGCGATTAATTAGCAGGTGTTCTGCTTCACTTAGGGTTTCCTGCGATAGGAATGTTGACATCAATAGACGTTGATCGGTACGAGAAATTTGGCGAAAGACAAAGATTCGCTCAACAATTTGTTGAACGGAGATTGTGGGTAAACTAGCTGAAGCTGGCATAGTTCTCTAGCAACTTTATGTAATACTGCTGCGAATCCCGCAGAACGAGATTCTGAGGACATATAAAAATATTGTAATATTTCTTTACAATCCTGCGCGATCGCCATCTTCAAGAGAATGTAACAATTCCTTCATGATTTGGTGATTCTCATCATTGACAAATCAGATTGCCTATCCAAACACTCCCTAATTTCCCGTAAAATAGCTTGGCGTTGTAGCAAGAAGGCAAAAAAATGACTCAGGCTCGGATTGGGATTATCGGTGGCAGCGGTCTCTACAAGATGGAGGCGCTCAAAGATGTAGAAGAGATGCAAATCTCCACGCCTTTTGGCTTCCCCTCTGATGCTTTGATATTGGGAACTTTGGAAGGAACGCGAGTGGCTTTTCTGGCACGTCACGGTCGCAATCACACGCTGTTGCCTTCTGAGTTGCCGTTTCGAGCCAACATCTACGCCATGAAGCAGCTAGGCGTCGAGTACCTGATCTCTGCATCGGCGGTGGGTTCTCTCAAAGAAGAAGCGAAACCTTTAGATATGGTAGTGCCGGATCAATTTATTGACCGCACCAAGAATCGAGTTTCTACCTTTTTTGGGGAAGGGATTGTGGCTCATATTGGGTTTGCCGATCCCGTGTGCAATCAATTGGCTGGAGTTGTAGCAGATGCGATCGCATCTTTAAACTTACCCGATGTCACGCTCCATCGCGGTGGTACTTATGTTTGTATGGAAGGACCCGCATTTTCTACAAAAGCTGAATCGCATCTTTATCGCAGTTGGGGTGCCACAATCATTGGCATGACTAATTTACCAGAGGCGAAGTTAGCCAGAGAAGCAGAAATTGCTTATGCAACCTTAGCATTAGTAACCGATTATGATTGTTGGCACCCCGATCACGACAGCGTAACGGTAGAAATGGTGATTGCCAATCTGCAACGCAATGCAACCAATGCTCAAAAAGTAATTCAAGAAACTGTTCGGCGTCTGAGTGAAAATCCGCCAGTTTCTGATGCTCACTCGGCTTTAAAATATGCAATCCTCACGCGACTAGAGAACGTTCCGGCAGCAACGAAGGAGAAAATGGAGTTGCTGTTGAAGAAGTATTTGTAGTCAGCGGGTTTTTCATGCATTAACTTTCTACCAAGGACTCCCAATCATTGTGAAAGCTGACCAGAAATAAGGATGCTTTAGGTCTTTATCTCCGATTGATGCAAGAGAGGAAGGTAGAGGCATATTGCCATCAGAAGTATGCAGTTGTCCCCCTTCTAGCCGCACCTTTCCCTTTAACATTGCTAGCTGTGCCTGTCGCAAAGCTTCCGCCTTAATAGGGGCTTTTTTCAATTCTTTGTAGAAATCTGTCATCAGCCCCAATGTGCCTTCATCGCTGACGTACCAAAGACTTGCCAGCGCTGACTTCACGCCTGCTTGCACCGCAAACCCGGCAAAGCCCAACTCGGCTTCTTCATTTCCCAGTGCTGAACGACAGGCACTCAGCACTAATAATTCTACCGCTGGTTTATTCCAGCCCAACTGACGCACTTGATCCAATCTCAATTGGGTGTCCCACAGCTGAATATAGGAGTTACCGAGTGCCCCTGACTTAAATTCTGCATGAGTTGCGAGGTGGATAATTTCGTAGGGCGTGGAAGTGCGTTGTGCTTTTAAATTCTTGAGGGTGAAAGCTTCGTTGAGGAAGGATTTACCTTGCCATAGCTTAGAAGTAATCATCGACAATTCTATCGGCACAGCAGGCAATGGATTTTGCGTTTTGTTGGTAAAGCGGTCGGCACCCATTGCCAAGACTTTAGCGTTTTTAATGTTAGCGTAGCGGGTATCGGTAAGGCTGAGGCTAGGCATGAGACCGATGCTATATTTCTCGATTAAAAACTGTTGACCATCGTGGAGGGCGGCGATAGGAAGCGATCGCAAGCCTGCATCCATAATGAAGACTAAATTCTGGATACCTTGGGCTTCTAACTCGTCCTTGATAGGTGCAATTAGCCACTGATACAGTTGTTCTGCGGGGGCACGATAGTCGTCATTCAGTTTATTTTTATTGGTAATGGTGTTCCGCAACTTTCCAGCGGCTTTCAGGATTTGCGATCGCTTACTGCCTGCTACGCGCACCCGTTTGCTTTTTCCCTCTGCTGTTACCAGAATTAGCTCTAGTCGCTCATCGTCTTTGTTAATTTGACTTTTCTGGCTGCTAGAAACTTGATCGGGCGCAAAGACTGCATAAACAAATGCTGATTTGATGCTCGTCTGCTTTTCGATTTGGTTCAGTAAGTTGGCGGCTTCTTTCGGATTGGTGATATTCCCCATTTGCCCCAGATGTTGGTCAAATTTAGAGGTAATCGTGCCATCTAGGTCGCTCGTCGTATCAATGGTTACGTCAGAGACGCTAGCAGGCGTATTTAGGGGCATCGCGCCGAAGTAGGGAAGCAGGTTGTCTCCCGGACGGCGGGGAGTAATTTGAATATTGCCTTGGCGGTAAGGGCCAGGAAATTCTTTGGATGGCAAAATCGTACTGAGGAACCCAGTTCCGGTGGTGAGAGCGCCAGCCGTACCGTTTTCTGTAGCATCTCCTACCACGAAGGGAGTAAAGGAGGAACCGCCTCCGTGGGAAATCAGAATCGCGCCGTCCCCAGCGCCTCCAATTGTAGAAATGCTGGTTGCAAATGGGTTTTTGGAATCGGTGAAGGTGCCTGTAGCGCGGAAAAACCGATCGGTTGTAATTTTAACAACGCCTCCGAAGGCGCTTCCTCCACTTTGGGCATTGATGGAGACAACTTGAATGTCATCAATTGGCTTTTTATTGAGTTCAATCAGCGGGTTTGCCAAGGTGACATTGCCACCTTTACCGAAGCTGGAACTAGAGTCGATAACTCCAGCAGTGATGATGCCTTGAGCGGAAACTTCAATATCCCCACCGCCTGCTGTTCCTTGGGAGAGCAAATTGCCGCTTTGAATGGCTGCTGCATCGCTTAGGAGAGCGTGAAGCGGAGCTATCGCCGTTAGGCGAATCGCGCCGCCGGTGCCATTGGTAGAAGATGTGTCAATATTTGCCGTGGTGATGCTACCTGGAGCCGCAACGGTGACTGCACCCCCGCCGGTTGTACCTTTGGAGGTCACATTTGCAGCGGTAATGGCTCCTTTTTGGCTGGTAAGTGCGATCGCTCCCCCGGTGCCTTTTTCGGAAGCAGAATCAATATTGGCAGCAGTGATATTGTCTTGAGCGGAGACGGTGATGGGAGAACCGGAAGTTTTCACATTTCCCGTCTGTACGGCTGCGTTTTGGCTGGTAAGCGCGATCGCATTTCCAGCACCTTTAGTCGCTGTTGCGTCTAGATCCAGAGTCGTGATGCTGTCATTGGCGATAACTGTAATTCCCCCAGCATCCGTATCGCCTTTGGATATTAAACTTCCCGTTTGTATCGCGCCTTGTTTGCTGTTGAGAGCGATCGCACCGCCAGCACCCGTTGCAGAAGACGAGTCCAAGGCTGCGGTTTTAATGGCTCCCGTGTCGCTGGTAAGGCTAATTCCCCCACCCTTAGAGGTGATATTGTTGGTGGTGATTTCTTGATTGGCGGTGAGATTAACCTTGCCACCGGATGAATCTAAAGTGCCGTTACTAGCGATCGCACCAGAGCTACTATTTAGAGCAATTTCCCCACCTTTAGAAGTGATATTCGCTGCGGTGACGCCAGTCTTACCATTTAGATTAACGTTGCCACCGGAGGAATCGAGGGTGCCATTACTAGCGATCGCGCCAGAGCTACTATTCAGGCTAATTTCCCCACCTTTGGAAGTAATATTAGCTGCGGTGACGCCTTGATTGGCAGTGAGATTAACCTTGCCACCAGATGAATCTAAAGTGCCATTACTCGCGATCGCACCAGAGCTACTATTGAGAGCAATTTCCCCACCTTTGGAAGTAATATTGGCTGCGGTAACGCCTTGATTGGCGGTGAGATTAACCTTGCCGCCAGATGAATCTAAAGTGCCATTACTCGCGATCGCACCAGAGCTACTATTGAGGCTAATTTCCCCACCCTTGGAAGTGATATTGCTAGCGGTGACGCCTTGATTGGCGGTGAGATTTACCTTACCGCCGGATGAATCTAAAGTGCCATTACTAGCGATCGCACCAGAGCTACTATTGAGGCTAATTTCCCCACCTTTGGAAGTGATATTGCTAGCGCTGACTCCGCCATTCCCATTTAGATTTACCTTGCCACCATTGGTGTTGAGACTGCCTCCCGCCTGAATATTATTGGCGGTAATATTTACACCAGCTGGCTTAGTTGTCGTAATGTCACCTGCCAGCGTCGTAGTGCTACCAGATAACTGCGTCAGACTGTCTGCAACAATCGTCGAAATGGCGGTCACATCGGTAGCATTCTCAATTAAGATTGCGCCTAACCCTTTACCATCTCCCGCACCCACCGTTTTGCCGAAGAAGATGTTGCCGGTGCCTGCGATCATCTTTAGGTCGTTGTATTCGCCCTTTTCGCTATCCAGGGTGCCATTGAAAGAAATGTTACCCGCACCCAAGAAACCTGTATTGAGGAAAGTATCATCCGTCAGAGTGACATCACCATTAAAAATGATGTTGCCATCCAAAGTCGTGATGATGCCTGATAAGAGTGTCTGCTTGGCGTTGACAGTCAATTGTTGGTATACATCGGCGCTGTTGCCTTTTAAGGTTGCATTCTCGCCACCAATAATCACAACACCCAAGTCATTATTGATAGTCAAATACTCCAGGAGATTCGGACTACCGACGTTCCCTTTAAAAATCGCTTGACCTGCACCCGGATTGAGCGTCAGCCCCTGCTTGCTATCGGCTTGAGCGCTAACATTGCCTTCAAAGATGATGTTACCACCGCCGCTTGCAAGTGCAATATCGGTCTGAAGCTCCACAGTTTTGCCGAGTTGACCGAGGGTAATGTCTTGCCCCTGGGTGGAAATGTTTGCCCACAATTTGGTTGTTGCACCGTTGAGAGCGATCGCAGCATCATCCGCTCCCTGAATTGTCCCGTTGACGTTAATCGTGCCATTCGGAGACTGAATTTTCACCGGATCGTTGAAGGTGACAGCATTGACATCAATCGTCCCAGTTCCGCTGTCACTACCAATGATGATGGGCTTAAAGCCACCCAAGGCATTAATATCTTTTTGGGTGATATCCAGCGCCGGTGTTTCTTCAAATCCGCCAATTGCGATCGCTTGATTGGGTTTTGCAGGCTGAAGCTGAACGGTACCGCCGCCAACGATTGTATTGTCTCCCCCGTCAAAGTTAATTTCAGCAGCCGTCAAATTGAGATTTCCGGTCAGATTGGCAGTGCTTTTAAATGCGACCAATGCTGCATTACTCACAGTCAAATTGCTGAGTGCAGCGCTTTTTCCCACCCAATTATTAAAGATAACGTTGCCAGTACCTGCTGCTAGATTCAGGTTCTGAGTTCCATTGACAGTATTGCTAAAGCTGATATCGCCTACTCCCGCACCCGTGTTGAGAGAGACTGCGCCGGTTAGGTTCACCGCACCGCTGAAGCTGATAGTGTCGTTGGTGGTAGTAATATCTCCAGCGGTAATGACTCCTCCCGTGCCACCTTGACTGAAGGCTCCATCGAGGTTCATATCTGCGGCAGCATCAATTGTCAGCGTTCCAGTATTGTTGATACTGACGCCACCACTATTTGTCGTGGTAACTGGGCTTTTGAAAACAAAGTTGTTGCCGTTTAAGTGAATGCCGTTGGCGCTATTCGTATTCAGTGCGCCGTTGAATGTGGTAGTGCCACTCCCTGCACTTTGGGTAATGCTATCGGCTGTAATTGCTGCTGCTTGTACGTTTTGGGCACTGTTAATGGTTACAGAACCGAGTTTGTTGCTACCCCCGACCGCATCTGTAAAATTGATGTTACCAGTACCGGCAGTCAAAGTTAGGTCGTGATTGCCATTCAAGGTGTTGCCAAAGCTAATATCGCCTGCACTCGTTTCCAGGGAGATAGAACCTGTAAGATTTACTCCTTGGTTAAATTGAATGCTGCTAGCGGTGATATTGCCTGCTATGGAAACGCTACCCGTGCCATTTTGCACAAAAGCTCCGCTTAAGTCCATCTTTGTACCCGAAGCAATCTTCAGCACATCGCTATTGGTGAGGGTAAGATTGCCTCCATCTGTGGTATCAATGCCTGAATTAAGAGTCGTTGCACCGCCGATGAGATGAATCGATGCATTACTGGTAATTCCCGGCGATGTTCCCTGCACCGTCAGCGTCCCTTTGCCAGCTTGAATCGTTACAGCATCTTTGAAGGTTGCCGAATCTACAACGATGTTTTGGCCTTTGCTAGCATTCCCAATGGTGATGCTGCTAAATCCGTCTTTTAACGCTGCCAAATCGGTATCGTTGATATTTAGATGGGAAGCATCTTGATCGAACCCAATTGCGATCGCTTTCCCCACCGTTGCTGTCTGAAGTGTCAGATTTCCCGTGCCAGCAACCGAATCCGTTCCACCCAAAAAGTCAATTTCATCCCCCTTTAGGATGATATCCCCGGTCAACAGGACATTATTCCCATAGCTTTGACTATTAGCAGTGGTCACATTACCGTTGAGCTTGGTTGTCCCACCAACTCCAGTGGTAGCTAGGCTAGCAGTATTGACAGTGCTGTTGAAGGTGATATCACCGATACCAGCGTTCACAGTTAAATTTTTCTGACCATCAACTGTACTGTTGAAACCGATCGCGCCATTGCTACCGCTAGTATCAAAATTAACATCACCGCTTAAGTTAACGCCTTGGTGAAATTCAATGCTGCTGGCGGTAATATCCCCACCCGTGACAACATTACCCGTGCCATTCTGGACAAACTTTCCTGCCAAATTCATGTCGGCAACAGAGGCAATGGTCAGCAAATCGCTGTTGGTAATCGTGACACCGCCACCCGTAGTATTGATGGCACCATTGAGGTTAAAAATATTACCAGTTAGCTGAATGTCGCTGGCAGTTATCGCACTATAAGTCCCGCTGCCAGCTTTTTGAGTGAGGTTAGCGGCGTTGATGGCAGCACTGGCGTTGACATTGCCGCTGTCAATCGTCAGGTTGCCTAAAGAGGTAACGGTGCCAAGGTTATTCTTGAAGTTAATACTGCCGCTACCTGCGTTCAGGGTGAGATTGTGATTGCCATCAATTGTGCTGTTGAATGCGATCGCGCCATTACTGCCACTGGTGTTAAAAGAGACCTTTTCAGTTAAACTAACGCCCTGGCCAAACTGAATGCTGCTTGCGGTAATATCCCCACCCGTAGACACTTTACCCACGCCATTCTGCACAAATAATTTTCCCGCCAAGTTTATGTCTGCGTCGGCAGTAATTGTCAACAGATTGCCACTGTTAATAGTTAGGTTGTCCAGTGCTGTGTTACTACCCACAGCGTTATTAAAGGTAATGTTGCCACTCCCAGCATTTACTTCCAGGTTTTGCGTTCCATCAATTTTGCTATTGAAAGCGATCGCGCTGTTAGTAGACTTAAGGATGACATCTCCACCTGAAAGCGTCACTTTGTCGGTTGCGGCATCTCCAAAGGAAACGCCATCCTCGGCACTGAAGGTGAGACCATCTAAGGTGACGTTGCCATTCAGTGTGGTGGCTGTGTCACCATCGTTTAGGTTGACATTGCTTTTGAAAATGACATCGCCAGTAGCCGTAATACCGGAGTTAGCGGTGAGGGTGCTGTTAAAGGTAGTTTTACTACTGGTAATAGCAATAGCGGCTCCGGTGCCTATGCCAATTGCAGCAGTCTTACCCACATCGGTTTTGAAGGCGATGCTTCCAGCACCGTTGGTTGCTAAGCTCAGGTTTTGCGCTCCATCAACTAACCCATTGAATTCCAGATTGCCGTTGTTGGCTGTGGTGCTAATGGAAACTGGGCCTTTTTTTAGGGTAATTTTATGGGTCGTCTGATTGCCAAAAGTGACGTTACGACCGGCCTCAAAACTTACTCCATCCAGAGTGACGTCGCCGTTGAGGGTAGTCTCTGTATCTCCGGCTGCAATCTTGACATTGCCAGAGAACTCCACAGAGCCAGTGGCACTGATTCCGGAGTTAGTTAATAGCTGGTTGGAAAAAGTGGTTGATCCGGTAGAGAGGAGGGTGATGGCAGACCCAGTTCCATTTCCCAGGGGGGTTATTAACCCGACGCCTTCCTGGAAGGTTGTTGTCCCAGTACCAGCATTGACGGTTAGATTATTCGCCCCATCGACAGTGCCAAGGAAGTTAATGTTGCCACCTTCAGGAGACCGGACGGAGAGCGAGTCTTTTAAGGCGATCGCATTGACGTTAATGGAGCCTTTGCCATTATTCCGTCCGATAGTGATGGAGCTAAAGCCATCTTTTAATACACTAAGGTCTGTCGCTGTCAGATCCAAAATATCCGTTACGGGTGTCAATCCTGTCTCGCTATCAGACATCCCGCCAATCGCAATCTGTTTGCTAGGTGTCTTTGGCTGAAGTACAACGGTATTGGTGCCAGTTATTGAATCGGCTCCCCCGGTTAAGTTAATCTCATCCGCTGTTAGAGTCAGTGCGTGGCTGCCTGCGGTCAGGAGTTTAGAGAAGGTCAGGGAACCAGTTTTGACATTAAACTCTGTATTACCACTAAGGTTTACATTGCTGTTAAAAGTCAGAGCGTTGACAGTGTAGATGTTACCAGTTACGTTGACAACATCTGCGGCGCTAACGATCAAGCTGTTGAGCGGGTTTGATTCGTTGCCAACTCCGTTAAACTGAATCGCACCCGCACTGCTAGCATCAAGTGTTAACTTTTGGTCCCCATTAACGGTCTTCTTAAAGGTGATATTGCCCCCATTGGAAGAAAGCGAGACATCTGCACCAAGCACGACATCTTTATTAAAGGTGATGTCCCCGCTTGCAGTGGTGATGTCTTGCTTCAGCGTAGTTGTTGCAGCGTCGAGCGTGATTGAAGCGTTATCTAACCCTGTAATCTTCCCATTCACTGCAATTGAGCCTGAAGGAGCTTTGATAGTCACGGGGTCTTGGAAGGTGACACCATCAGAATCAATTGCGATCGCTCCACTCCCGTTGTTTCGACCAATCGTAATTTTACTAAAGCCATCTTTCAATGCAGCCAAGTCTGTCGCTGTTAGATCCAAAACATTTCCCATACCAGCATTACCACCGATGGCGATCGCTTGAGTGGTTGTTGTTGGTTGAAGCGTGAGTTTGCCGACTCCGCTAACTGAATTATTGCCGCCGTTAAAGTTAATCTCATCGGCTGTCAGTGCCACATCCCCTTTTATATCGACCTGACTGGAGAAGCTGATGTTGCTGCTACTGGTTGTGGTGACGTTACCGTTGAGCGTGACCTTGTTAGCACTAACGACAGTGAGGTTGCCGATTGGCTTGCTGTTACCCACAGCACCACCGAACTCAATGCTGCCATCAGTTCCAGCTTCCAGATTCAGAGTTTGACCGCCTGCTGGATTTATGCCATTCAGTGTGCCAGTGATTGTGATGTTACCGTTGCCAGTTGTCCCTGTAGTTTTGAAGGTGACATTGTCATTCAGCAACACATTGCCAGTGAGGATGATATCTTTCCCGGCACCAGTAATAGTAGAGGAATTGATGTTATTTACCGCAATGTTGCCACTGGCAGTCAGCGCGATCGCTCCTCCGTCGCCAATTTTAGAGCTAGAATCCAAACTTCCATTTGTCTTAATTGCTCCCCCCGTACTCTTGAGGGTGATCTCACCCCCATTACCCGTAACAGAAGCACTGGAGTTTAAGCTATTGGTAGTTATGTCGCCACTGGCAGTCAGCGCGATCGCTCCTCCGTCGCTAGTAATAGAAGAAGAGTCAAGGCTACCAGAGAGGGAAATAATACTGTCACTGGCGGCTGCGGTTCCACTTTCAATGGTTATAGAACCGCCCTTGGTGATGATTTGGGAGCCAGTACCCATACTAAATTGAGCGGCACCCGCATCTCGATGAGCGAGGTTAGCTTTTTGGTCATTAATGGTGGCGATAAAGTTGCCTCCATTTAAAGTAATTGTCTTCCCAGGGTTGATGCCAATAGAACGACCCGCCTGCAAGGTCAGCCCATTTCCCGCACTGGTACCCGTGACGTTATCATCAACCGTAATGTCATTATTTGCCCGCAAAATCACGCTAGCTGAATTAATCGCAGATGAAAGGGCACTTCCGGTGATTGTTACATTAGCGGCTGGAGATTCATCGAAGTCATTGTTATTGAGTATGTCCGTAGTTTTAGTAATGGTTCCGGTTGAGGTGATAGTAATATTCTTGGGGTCAAGGAGGAGAGTGCCCACCTGACCAAAAGGAGCCACAGTATCCACTACTCCAGCAAATTGCAAATTCTCTTTACCCGAAACTTCAACAAATCCGCCGTTTCCAGAATTAGCGCCGCCACGAGCTGTAATATTGCCGTAAAAGCGGGTTGTCTCATCTGCCCAAACAATTACCTTACCGCCGTTGCCGTTGAGGAGAGCATCTGCGGCAATCAGAGAGTCGCTACTGACGTAGGTGCGCGATGCATTTGGTAGTGTGCCCTTCCCTTGATAATCGCCGCCAATTCGCACTGTGCCGCCGCCGAGGGTGCCGGAAGCATTAATGTTGGCACCCACCAATCCCACTTTATTGCCGACAATTTGGACGGTGCCTCCGGTTTGTCCTGGGGCAGTGTTTGAGGTATTCAGGGAACCAGAAGCAATTACAGTACCTGTATCTGTGGGTATCGCCGTGCCGGAACCTGTTAAATAAACCGTGCCGTCAGCGGCGACAGTCATTTTCGTGGCTCCCACATCCCCAGCACCTGTCAACATCTGAGGTAAGGAGGCAATCGGAAGCTTCCAGTCATTCGGTTGATTGCCTGCTGCTGCTAGGGGTTGAATTTCTACACTCAGTAAACTTCCTGCCTGAGAAATGCGTACTACGCTCTCACCAGGCACTGCTGCCACCGTGATATTACCTCCCGGTGCTGACAATTGCCCGGTACTGACTACGGTGCCACCGAGTAAGGTTAAATTCTGTCCGGGGTTGACTGCCAAGTTTCCGGCATTTGCGATCGCTCCCGGCTGACTCATTGCGAAGGCAAAGCCGTTGGGCGTACCAATTAAAGCGTTATAGTCGTTGGCAGCTGTGGCGCTGAACCAATTGCTCCCAAAGCCAATACCGTTAGCAGTGGTGGCGGTGAAGGAGGCAGGCACATTTAGGCTGGCTCCTGCGCCAAAGATAATGCCTGCGGGGTTCATCAAGAACAGGTTTGAATTCCCACCCGTAACCTGGATGAGACCGTTAATTACTGAGGCATTTCCCCCATTGACGCGACCCAGGATGTTTTGAATGGATGGGTTTGAAAGGAAGTTGCCTATCTCGTTTTGATTCAGCCCAAACTGAGTGAAGCTGTGGAAGAGATTCGAGCCATTACTAGAAAGGGTGCCGCCACTAATGTCAATCTGGTTTCCATTCTGGTTAACCAGAGTATTCGTGTCATTGGGAGCCGGAATGATTGACTGTGCTGAGGTGGATGTGGCACCTACAGAACCCCCATACAACAACAGGGCTAACAGGGCACCGATTCTGCTAGTAAATACTGACATCAATCTCTTCCTTAGGGCTGATGAAAAATTTGTGGTAACTCTAAAGTCCCCCAATTTTTCTGAGTCACTCCGTAATATCACAGCTTTGATAAAGGAATTATTAATTAGATATTGAATACTTTAAAGAGTTCATAAAGATGGGTATTTTGCTTTAGGAACTTTTCATAAAGCTGGCTATTTTTGCTTTGGTTTTTATAGGCTGCTTGTTGAATTCCTTGCAACTGAAGCCTTTTTAAGATCCGCCTCAACTTTGCATTTTTTAACTTTCCACAGGTGTCAGGATTAATATTCGACCATTCAGCAGCAAACCTAATTTTTTAGACAAAGCAGGCTAGTGGTTAATCATTCTTCGTCAAAAGCAAATGTAGAACTGCAAAAATAATTATTAATATCTAAAAATACTTATGTATTTTTTAATAGTAATTTTTAGCCGAAATATACGTTGTGAATCGGCTCGGTCATTTAAGGGTGAATAGATGGAAAAATTATCAGGTAGGGTAAGCTTTTATAAATATTATTTTTTATTGCGAATTGTTCATTGATTAGCAATCTTGCCATTAGCTATCCAAAATTAGTTGCAGATGAATTGAGAAGTGGGATACATCTGTAAGGACATGGCAGTCAAAAAGTCCCTACCGAACGTTAGAGCTGCACTATATTCCACCCAACTGACAAACGCTCTAAATTTCTCAAGCAAGCGATCGCTTCGCTGAGTGCAATACTCATGATTGTTAACCTCTCCCAAACGAAAAACTTCTCCCGTTGAGTTACAGGAGAAGCTTTTCAGAAGACTTGAGTATTGACAGACTTTAGGCTTGAACCATGCCACCAGCAGCTTGAAAACGAGCGCGGGCGCGTCTGAGGGCTTGAGTTGCCTGAATTTGCTCTTGACGGGAACCACCACCCTCAACCTGATTAAGCCTCGCCTCAGCTTCGGTATAAGCAGCACGGGCTTGTTCCCGATCGATTTTGTCGCCGCGCTCGGCACCGTTAACCAGAATGGTTACTTCATTCTCATCCACTTCTGCAAAGCCACCCATGAGGGCGATGGGCACCCAATCTTTACCAGAACGGACACGCATGACACCGATATCCAGTGCGGTCAATAAAGGAGCATGACCGCTGAGGATACCGAGTTGACCTGTAGTGCTAGGCAGAATTACTTCTTCAGCACTAGAATCCCAGACAGTTCTGTCGGGAGAAACAACGCGAACAGTTAAAGCCATAATTTGTGAGTTGTCAGTTGTTAGTTGGTCATTGGTCATTGGTCATTAGTCATTAGCCAGTGAAAAAAGGCTAATGACTAATGGCAAATGCCTATGGACTAGCTTTTGATTTTTTCAGCTTTAGCGATCGCTTCTTCAATATTGCCGACCATGTAGAAAGCCTGCTCTGGCAATGAATCCAGCTCTCCAGACAGAATCTTCTTGAAACCGTTGATTGTTTCTTGCAGATTCACGTATTTCCCTGGAGATCCGGTGAAGACTTCTGCCACGAAGAACGGCTGAGACAAGAAACGCTCAATCTTACGCGCACGAGCCACCGTCAAGCGGTCATCTTCAGACAATTCATCCAGACCCAGAATGGCGATGATGTCTTGCAGCTCTTTGTAGCGCTGTAGCGTTGCCTGAACTTCACGAGCAATCGCGTAGTGTTCCTCACCAACAACACTGGGTTGCAACATGGTGGAAGTGGAATCTAGCGGGTCAACAGCGGGATAAATTCCCTTCGCTGCTAAGCCACGAGACAACACAGTGGTTCCGTCCAAGTGGGCAAAGGTGGTTGCTGGCGCGGGGTCGGTCAAGTCGTCGGCTGGTACGTAGACGGCCTGAATTGAGGTAATCGAACCTTCGGTGGTGGAGGTGATTCGCTCTTGCAGGTCGCCCATATCTGTTGCCAGAGTCGGCTGATATCCCACAGCAGAAGGCATCCGTCCCAGTAGCGCTGATACTTCCGAACCCGCTTGCACAAACCGGAAGATGTTGTCGATAAACAGCAGCACGTCTTGCTTACTGACATCGCGGAAATACTCAGCCATTGTCAGTGCGGCTAACCCAACGCGCATTCTCGCTCCGGGTGGCTCGTTCATCTGACCGTAGACTAGAGCGATTTTCGATTCGCTGAGGTTATCTTCTTTGATAACCCCAGATTCTTTCATTTCGTTGTAGAGGTCATTTCCCTCGCGGGTACGCTCTCCCACACCGCCGAACACAGACACACCACCGTGATTGATCGCGATGTTGTTGATCAGTTCCATCATAATGACGGTTTTACCAACACCAGCACCGCCGAATAAACCAATCTTGCCACCACGGCGATAAGGAGCCAGCAGGTCTAACACCTTGATTCCGGTTTCAAACACCGATGGCTTCGTTTCCAAGTCAGTGAACTTGGGAGCCGGACGGTGGATGGGGAAGGTTTCTTCAGTATTGACTGGCCCTTTATTGTCTACGGGTTCGCCAAGAACGTTGAAAATCCGACCCAGAGTGGCAGGGCCAACGGGTACGGTAATGGCAGCGCCGGTGTCTACTACTTCCATGCCGCGCACCAAACCATCGGTGGAACTCATGGAAACAGCACGCACTTGGTTGTCACCCAAAAGTTGCTGCACTTCGCAGGTTACGGACACGTCCTGTCCGGCTTCGTTTTTGCCTTCAACTTTTAAGGCATTGTAAATCTGCGGCATTTTGCCGCTGGGAAACTCCGCATCGATAACGGGACCGATGATTTGGGTAATACGCCCTACGTTTGTCTTGTCTGTGGTGGCTACCATGCTTGTGCCTATGTTGTGAATCTATCTGTATAGATACGGGAAAACAGTCTTAACATTTAGCAATGCCATTTTCCAGAGTACCACTGAAAGGATGCCGAATCTGTCTGGCGGCTTGAGTTGATCCCCATATAGGATGTGATAGCGAAGCGCTAACTTGTCAGTTCGCTCTTTTATGTCCTCAATCGAGAGAGAATACCGTCTCACCTTCGGGTTCCTACCAGCGCCGGAGATTGCCTTAATCGTTGAATCAGTAACGAGATGACGGGATCAAGAGCCAGTTAATAGCCATAAAAAAAGGGCTGTGCCTTCTGTAAAGACACAGCACTATTTACAATTATGCTTCGGATCAAAGATCCTACTTTTGCGCCTAATTCAAAATAGGCACTTAACCCAATATCTTTGCCATCCAAACCGGATTAAGCCTTCAGCGCTTTTTGCTTGTTACGGCGGCTGATCAAGGTCATACCACCAACACTCAGCAAGCCCAGCATTAAGCTGGGTTCAGGAACATCCTTCGGAGGCTGCACGACTCTCACAGACTTCCCTTTGATGAACACAGCGGAATCTAATGAAACATCACCGACATCCTGAATCTTGATGGTGAGAGTGTTCTTGGCGTTTTTGTTGAGCAAACCTTCAAAGGTCAAGGTTTTGGTGTAGCCATCTAACTCAGTGCCAGGACTCCCTGCGGGATTGTTAATGTAGTCGGCGTGATAAGGCCCAGCCGCATTGGGAACAAGGTTGTTGATCGTGACGATTTTTCCATCGGTCAACTTAGCTAGGTTGACGCCATTGAGCAACAGTTCGAAAGAGTCGTTGAACGAGGAACCACCGAACTCTACGAACTCTTCCGAGCCGAAGACATACTCGAAGAACAGCTTCTCTACTGAAGCGCCAGCATCAAAGCTAATATCGAGCTGAGCCAATGTTCCGGAACCTGAAGTAGCTGGAGAATCATTAGGACCCACTACATCGGTGACATTCCCGGTACTCAAGACGATGCCATCTTTCAAACCGAAGGGGTCGTCATTGAAAAGACCAAAAGCATCAGCATTGCCTGTAGCACTGACTGAAAAGTTACTCAATCCAGTCGTATCACCCAACAAGGCTTGCAGCAAAGCATTCGTATTGTTGTTTGGAGTTACTGTGAACGCCATTGCTGAATTCCCAAACATCGTCAGGGCAGCAGTAACACCAATGGCGGCTGAAGCAGAGATTTTACTAATAAGATTCATGGTTCGTCTCATACAAGATAGATGCTGGCAGTGAAAATGCCTAGGTGTTCGCAGCTTTTTTATAAACAGAAGCTGTAACTACTTAGAAAGTTTGTTCCTTAGGCTTACTTTTACTACAGGTACAAGTATGCGTATTTCGTAAAAGCTACTGATTAATTTTGATAATTCTTCAGCACTTATACAAATGTATATTCGGCTCAAAATGTCAATAAGTGAATTTTATAAAGTTGGAGAAAGACGAACTGTAGAAATTACTTAGGCTTTAATGTTGTTTTTGCTTACCAGCTATCAAGGCATGAAAGCCTTTTCAGGCAAGGTATCTGCTCATCAATATTTATCCGCAGCTTTACAGAAAACTTACAATTATAAAATAACTTACAAGGGAAAAATAGTTGCGGAATTTCCTATCCAATAAAGCTTTAATAGTAATTTGCTGCTGAAAAATAAATGAAGATTCTATGAAGCTCTAAGTTAACAGCTACGTAAATTTACTTAAGAAGTATTACGTAGAACAGGTTTTTATTAGCTGCAATCTGCCTGCAAGAGCTTGGCTTCATCGTCGGGCGATCGCTTGTAAGGCATTCTTAGGCAAGACGCACTACGATCGCGCTAGTGGATGAGCAAGACGCGATAGCGAAGCGCTGAAAGAGTCAGTTCGCACCTTTATGTGAGGCAAGTGAATTCAGAGCGATCGCTCTCTTGTATACTCAATCGAGAGAGAATGCCGTCTCACCTTTGGGTTTCTGCCAGCAGCGGAGATTGCCCTCATCGTTGAATCAGTAACGAGATCACAGCAGCAAGAGCAAGTTAGTAGCCATAAAAAAAATCGCTGTGCCTTCTGTAAAGACACAGCTTTGTCAAAATTATGCGTTCTGAGTCCAAGATCAGACTCTTGCGCCTAAGATAGGCAAACCACCTAAACTATCTTTGCCATCCTGCCGGATTAAGCTTTTAGTGCTTTTTGCTTGTTGCGACGGCTGATCAAGGTCATACCACCAACACTCAGCAAACCAAGCATCAAGCTGGGTTCAGGAACATCCTTCGGAGGCTCTACGACTCCCACAGACTTCCCTTTGATGAATACAGCCGAATCTAATTGACTATCAGTTACATCCTTAATCCTGATGCTGAGAGTGTTCTTGGCATTTTTGTTCAGCAAACCCTCGAAAGCCAAGGTTTTGGTGTAGCCATCTAACTCAGTGCCAGGACTCCCTTCTGGATTGTCAATGTAGTCGGCGTGATAAGGGCTGTTGAGATTGGGAACAAGGTTGTTAATCGTGACGGTTTTGCCATCGGTCAACTTAGCTAGGTTGACACCATTAAGCAACAGTTCAAAAGAGTCATTGTACCCGGTACCAGCGTACTCTAGGAACTCTTCCGAGCCGAAGACATACTCGAAGAACAGCTTATCTACGGTAGCGTCAGCGTCAAAGCTAATATCGAGCTGAGCCAAATCAAAGGAACCCTCCGTATCACCTGGTGTTCCGAAACTTGTACCATTACCTGGAGCATTATTAGGACCCACTACATTGGTGACATTCCCGGTACTCAAGATGATGCCATCTTTCAAACCGAAGGGGTCGTCACTGAAAAGACCAAAAGCAGTAGCATTGCCTGTGGCATTGACAGAAAAGTTACTCAATCCAGTCGTGTCGCCTAACAAGGCTTGCAGCAAAGCATTCGTATTGTTGTTTGGAGTTACTGTGAACGCCATTGCTGAATTCCCAAACATCGTCAGGGCAGCAGTAACACCAATAGCGGCTGAAGCAGAGATTTTAGCAAAAAGATTCATAGTCGGTCTCATACAAGATAGATGCTGGCAGTGAAAATGCCTAGGTGTTCGCAGCTTTTTTATAAACAGAAGCTGTAACTACTTAGAAAGTTCGTTTCTTAGGCTTACTTTGAATACAGGTAAAAGTATGCGTATTTCGGAAGGGCTAGCATTAATTTTGATAATTCTTCAGCCCTTATACAGGTGTATATTTAACTCAAAATGTCAATAAGTGAATCCTGTAAAGTTAGAAAAAAACGATTTGTAGAAATTACTTAGGTTTTAATGTTGTTTCTACTTATCAGTCATCAAGCCGTGAAATCCTTTCCAGGTATAGTGTTTACTCATCAAAGTTTATCCGTAGCTTTACAGAAAGTTTATAATAATAAAATAAGTTGTAAAGGAAGAATAGTTGCGGAATTTCTTATCCAATAAAGCTTTAATAGCAATTTGCTGCTGAAAAATAAATGAAGATTCTATAAAGCTCTAAGTTAAGGGCTACGTAAATTTACTTAAGAAGTATTACGTAGAACAGGTTTTTATTGGCTGCAATCTGCCTGCAAGAGCTTGGCTTCATCGTCGGGCGATCGCTTGTAAGGCATTCTTAGGCAGGACGTGATAGCGAAGCGCTGACTTGTCAGTTCGCACCTTTGCGTAAGGCAAGTGAATTCAGAGTGATCGCTCTCTTGTATACTCAACCGAGAGACAATGCCGTATTACCTTTGGGTTCCTGCCAGCAGCGGAGATCGCCCTCATCGTTGAATCAGTAATGAGATGACGGCATCAAGAGCAAGTGAGTAGCCATAAAAAAAGCTGTGCTTCCTAAAAGACACAGCTAGCTAGCAGTCAAAATTGGGTTTTGGGTTAAACGTCGTACTCTTATGCCTAAGATAGGCACTCAACCACCTAAACTATCTTTGCCATCCCAGGCGGATTAAGTTTTTAGTGCTTTTTGCTTGTTTCGACGATTGCCAGGAATTTGTCCGGAATACATTCGCTTTATCTTCGGGCGATCGCATTCCGGGCATTCTTAGGCAAGACACTGCATCCTCCTCATTCACCAGCGCGATAGCGAAGCGCTGAAAGAGTCAGTTCGCACCCAGGGAAACCCTCGGCTGAATAATTCCGCAAAAAAACTGCCATGCCTTCGACAAGGAAGGCATGGCAGTCACGCAGTTAATCTGGCGCGAGGCGGATTGGCTGTTATCTTAAGCTTTGCTTTGCTGTTTGCGCTTGCTCTGTGAACCTGCACCCAAAGCGCCCACTGCTAGCAAACCTAGCACTGAAGCGGGTTCGGGGACTGAAGCGGGTTCGGACGCTGATTTAGCCGCTTCCCCGAAAGTGAAGTTATCGAGACTTGCATCGGCATAGAAGCCAGTTTGGGTCAAGGAGTCGGTGTCGTTGCTGTCGATGACGCCATCGTTGTTGGTGTCTCTGAGACCGTCCTGGTTCCAGGAGAAGTGGTGGGGAACTCCCAGCAACTTGATTGAGCTGATTGCCGTATCAGATGTGAATCCAACAAAATTAATTGAGGGATTGAAATCAAATATCTGGTCATCGATACTCATCTTAAAGACAGAACCCCCAGAAAAGTTCTTGAAATCGAATGCGATCGCTGTCGTATCAGAGGGGAGAAGAATGTTGAGGAGGTTGCTATAGGAACCGGAGTAGGAATTGCCACCGTATGACTCTGAGTACGAGGAGCTAGAGCCACTGCTATATAGCACATCACCTGACCCTAAGCCATAGTAGTTGCCATAGTAGCTGGAACCCCCCATCCCAAGCTTGTAAGAATCTGTGAACTGGACACCTTTCTCCGTAATGGTGCTGTATCCGTAGTATGTCGATCCCCAGTAGTTGTTATCGTCTGTGTACAAATCTTCAAAGTCAATATTCAGGAGATTTTTTGATCCAGCATTGAAGGCGGCACGATCCGAGTAGAAGGTTAAAGCTTGGGCTGGAGCAACCGCGGCGATTGCTGCGAGGGCTGCGGTTGCTACTATGACCGCATGAGGAATAAATTTCTTAACCAGAGTAGAAATAGCCATTAAACTTTTGACTCCAAATAGGTGAATGTTGCGGTCTGAATACCCAGCCCGTGCGATCGCATGAAATCTGAAGGGTAATGCGATGAATACCCTAAAGTGCGATCGAGAAAGCTCTTATAGATCGGTAGAAATTCTTAGAATGCCCTGATTATGAATTCGTCTCGCCAACTGGCGATCGCTTTCAATTGAGTGGTAGATACTGATGGTAGTATCCCGAAGCGCGATCGCCCGAACCCTGCCTTCATCTAGAAATAGTCTGCCATACCTTTCCTAACGGTGCTTAAACGAAAAACAAGACTCTAAAAAGGTATAATACAGGCATGGCAACCATTTCACGTTATGGTGTGATAAATGAAAGAGACAACTCCCGCCGCCATGCCCCCTTGC
>NZ_JAMPKA010000025.1:0-89388 GCF_039961855.1 Trichocoleus sp. Lan
AATTTTTTGGTCAATATCGTCTGTGGATTGATTGCTTATTGCCATCAGCCCAAGAAGCCTTCTCTCCAGATTGACTGGGCTTTACCCCCTGCTGCTTAACCCGTACTGACGTTTAATTAGATTTCGCCGTTGCTTGTCCTTCCAGAGAAACGTCGAACACTCAAAGCCAGAGATGAAGAAGGTGGGGAAGATTCCAGGTCGTTGAGCCATGCGTTTGCTCTGTAAGTTAACTCGTCATGGTAGGCACTCTTGCTCATTTGAGACACTATCCAACGCGAGATAAATCCGTTGAGTTCTTTGGAGAAGTGTTTACAGCATTTCTAAGGAAACAGGTTTAGTGGGTGCTGGAAAGGCAGCATCTAAGGAAGCCAATTCATCAGCACTCAATTTCAAATTCAGGGCAGCATAATTCTGCTCTACATGGTCAATGCGGCTGGATTTGGGGATTACAATTACATTTTCCTGATGCAACAACCAGGCGATCGCCACTTGCGCCGCAGTGACTCCTCGCTGTTGAGAGATCGCCTTGAGTGTCCGATTGTTCAGCAAACGCCCTTGCTCAATTGGGGAATAGGCCATAATTGGGATACCTTGTTGCCGACACCAGGGCAGTAGATTCCACTCAATTCCCCGTCGCATCAGGTTGTAGAGGACTTGATTGGTAGCAATTCCTTTCCCATCCTTCAACCCAAAGGCTTCTTCCATATCCTCGACATCAAAATTACTCACCCCATAGCTGCGGATTTTGCCGGATTGTTGCAGCGTTTGAAATGCTTCCAAAGTCTCTACCAGTGGCACAGAACCGCGCCAGTGCAGCAGGTAAAGGTCAAGATAGTCAGTTTTCAACCTTTGGAGACTCCGTTCGCAAGCAGCAATTGTCCCTCGTTTTGAGGCGTTATGAGGGTAGACCTTGCTAACTAGAAAGACTTCTGCACGACGAGTTGCGATCGCCTGGGCGATTACTTCTTCTGCACCGCCTTCGCCATACATTTCGGCAGTGTCAATCAGAGTTAGACCTAGATCGAGTCCGTGGCGTAAGGCATCTATTTCACTCTGGCGATTCCTAGCATTTTCCCCCATCTGCCAGGTGCCCATGCCAAGAACCGGAATTAATTGTCCAGAAGGTAGTTTAAGAGTTCGCATAGCAATTTTCATCCATTCAAGCTATTGCCCTTGAGCGCATTTTTGCCTGACGCATGGGCATGGCATCAATTGTAGAGAAAAGCGCTGTTAGAGCGACAGGTGCTTCCGTTGTTTCTGAGTACAGTTTTTTTCAACCAAAACTACGGTAAATTCTTCCTGCTTACAACAAAGTTATTGTCTGAGATGGTTAGCAGAAGCCTTAAAGAGCGTAAATATAAGTACCAGGACTTACGCAACTGTTACCCGCGACCTAACCCAATGAAGTAATAATGAAACTGATTTCTTGCCGCCCTCAGTTTTGTTTGTATTATGCTCAGTGCGCCTCTCCAACTGCCTGACGCAGATATCGTATTCTACCCGTCTCTGCTGGATGGGCAGGAAAGCGATCGCTTGCTCACACAACTGACTGAAACAATCGACTGGCGACAAGACTGGATTACCATCTACGGGCGCTCAATGCCTCAACCCAGACTGACGGCTTGGTATGGCGATCCTGGTAAATCCTACACTTACTCTGGCATCACGATGCACCCCTCTCCCTGGACACGCACGCTACTTGACCTCAAGGCAAAGGCTGAAGCGGTTTCTGGTGTCGTGTTCAACAGTGTGTTGCTCAATCTCTACCGAGATGGCAACGACAGTATGGGGTGGCACAGCGATGATGAACCTGAGTTGGGGCAAAATCCAGTCATTGGTTCTCTGAGTTTGGGCGGAACACGGCGGTTCAGGCTCCGGCATCGAGGTGAGAAAGGCTTGAAGCATCAATTAGACTTAACTTCTGGCAGTTTCTTGTTGATGCAAGGAACAACGCAGCACTACTGGCAGCATCAAATTCCTAAAACTAAACGCCCGGTTCCTCCCCGGATTAATTTGACCTTTCGAGTAATTGGCTGATCAACAAGCATAAGCCTCACTGATTCACTTGGACAGGTTGATGCTGAATTTCAGTTGTTGCGGGAAACGCGATGACCTTGTAGTTCTGCTGGCAGGAGAAGGGGCAATCAGTAAGCTGAAACGGCGATCGCGTACAGCCCTTTGGGCATGAAAACAGCGAAGCGAGGCTAACGCCTCGCGCTGACTTGTCAGTTCGCCTAACTAGCGAACTTGACACTGATTGAGCTTGGTAAACAAAGCAGGCACGTAGTCGTAATAGCGATCGCTAGCAAGATAAATGGCATCCGTGGTACAACTGCCACAACCGGGTTCGCTGAGCATGTCACTCAGTAAGTTTGAGGAAATTCCTGCCCAGGGAAACTGTCCGATTGGTGCGGTAGCAGTAGAATTCAGTTCTGAATCCAACCGCCATTTGGTTCCAGCTAACACTACCCCAAAAGGATTCTTTTCCGGCAATGGTTGGGATCTATACCATCCCACTGCCTGACCGAACTTCTCAACTCGTGCTTTCGGATTTTTCGTCTGGGAGGCAGTTTGCTGCCAGATGCGCTTTTGAGCGCTGTACCCAAAGCGTCCCTTACTGGCTTGCGACCAGAGGGTATCTATGGTACGAAAGTCTTCGCAGGGAAGACTATTGAGCAGAGTTTTGCTGCCGTAGAGTAAGTCTGCACCCTGTCCTTGGAGTTTCTGCAATCGCTGGAAGATGGCGCGAGTCTCCACATCCGCACCCCGCCAGTCACCGGCGGCTAAAAGGCTTTTGAGGCGGCTGTAGTTGATGCGCCATTTATTAGGAGAAGTGCTAGCGATCGCATCGAAGGTAAAGCTTTTAACGGTGTCCTGATATACCTGCCGGATGGAATCGTTCTTTTGCAGGTAGGCTCCTTGTAGGCGAAATACATAGCGACCATCGGGACTGCTGAATAGCACGTTATCAGACTCGTAGAGTCCAGTCGAAGTGTAAGCGATCGCTTTCTGTCCCGCAACGGTGAGGGGGCGATCGTCATTTTGGCTGAGTTCGCCTTTCCAACTGGTGAGGGGCAACCGCTTGGAGTTGTCGTAAATAGTGATGCTGACGATCGGAGGAGTTTCAGGTAAATTCTCCCGGTTCAAAAAATCTTTCTGCTGCCAGACTTCTAGGACTTTCAGCGGGGGACTTGGCTTCGTCGATTGAGTCGTTTCGGTAGGCGTGATGACATAGCCACGCGGGGAAACGAAGCGAAACCCAAAGCGATCGCTCAGGTAAAAGACATCCCGACTTTGGACGGTTGAGGAGTTGGCAGCAGGTTTGGCAGCAATTGCTACAGGTGCGGGAGATTGAGTGGAGGATGTTGGAAGATTGGTGCTACAGCCAATAGCCAGAAATGTCAGTAGTCCAACTGCAATAGAGCGCTTCATATCGCTAGCTTAAGTATTCTTTAATCTTGATGTCGTCTCCAGTCTGGCAAGTTTGCGATTGAATCGGTTGCTTTGTTTCAGTTTGAGATACAAAAGCGATCGCTCTATTGGTTCGCGAAAGGCGATCGATATGGCAATTACAGCGATCAGGCTGATATCTGCGTGCAGCAAAAGCTAACCTATGCGAGCGATCTATTTGTGCTGGGTTGAGATCGCACTTGATACATGAGAGGTATGTTAATTAAGAAAGAGTAAGCCCTGAGCGAATCAGGGTTTATATAAAAAACATGAGAAATTTGAAGTTATCAAAATGAGTAATTTTCCCACAAGTGTTCCTGTTCCGATTGGGACAGGGGATGTCAGCATCAATGGAAACATCGCAACATTCCAGACTCCGTATGGTATAGTCAAATTTGATACGAACCAGAATCCTGTCCGAGTTCTTGACAAAGAGATGCGTCAGAGTCTTATGCAAAGTACAGATGGTGAATGGTTTATTGAAACGATTTCTGGCGGAATCAGCCTTCTAGTAGTGAGATTATTCCATCAGGTCTATCTGATGAAGTTACCACCTACTCATGAATTGATTCCCAGCAATCAAGGCAAGTAGAGGCAGGTTTGTCTAACACCTCACTGCACCGGACAGCTAGGTAATACATCAAATTGCCCGATAGCGACCCGCCTCAAAATCAGCGATCGCTTCAATAGCTAAATCTTCTAACAAGTCATTAGCAATGTCTTTCTCTAACTGCTCGGAAGTTTCTGAAATTCGTCAGGCGGAAGCTTAAGAATGGCAGCTTCAATTTGCTCAACAGTCATAATCGCCATGCGTGGTTAGTGACTACATTTTAATATGCGCGTAGATGCGTTTGCGGAGCGTTGCCGAAGGCTCGAAGCTTGTCGTCAGACACCGCTTTCCTTGTTCGCAAAAAGCGATCGCTATGACACTTACACATGAGTTTTGAGAATAAGCGATCGCAGTGATACCTACGCGCAGCGTTGTTTTACCCATCAGCTCAAAGCAGTGTCTTACCGGCAACCTTGCCCTAACTTAAGCCTAAACACAAATAGATAACCTTCATAGTGCCATAGTGCTGTGTGCCCTAGTGCTGTCCGCACGGATAAACTAAGAAGACTCACGGCAAAGTTAAGCCGCCTTTGCTGCCGACACTCGGCTGAGCTTCGTTGTGGTGCAACACTTACAAGCCTATGAGACTGGTAAACCAATTTGCGTGAACCAAGTGTACTTGTCTATGTAGCCACGCTGGAAACGAATTTTGCCATCAATGACCTGAAAGAAGCCACACCCGCGTAGTGTAAAACTCTTGCCGGTTGGTGGGTTGCCGCCAAGCTCACCCAAGAATGTACCGCCACCGCTCCACTCAATGATGACCCACTCACCATCCTCGAAGATATTTTCCGGATGCGTGTAGTTGTCTGGAAAGGCATTGAAGAAGGCGATGAAACTCTCAAGCAGTACCTTGCGCCCTTGAAGTGGGGCACCAAAAGCAACTTGATGGTTGATGGCATCATCGTGATAAAGCTCGATGAGTGCGTAAGGATCGCGAGCGTTATAGGCAGCAACCCAGTCGTGTAGAACTTCTTTGGGCGATTTCATATCGCTAATCATACCAAAGACAATTGCGACCAAATATTATTTGGCTGCACAACGGTGATGCTAAGTGCTGGCAAACAACCGCAATGCTGCCAAATGAATCACATAAATATTGTTAGTGGGTGATTGACAACTGAGCAGGTATATAAAACTTATGATGGTCCAATCCGATATATCGCGATAGATTAGTTTTAGATTTAAACGATATATCGCGATAACTCACAACCACAAGGAGCAAAGTATGTTCAGACACAGACAATTTCATCCCAGTTTTTTTGTACCAGCATGGGCAGGAGAAGGACAAGGACTGAGCAATCCATTCTTTATGAGTGGGCGACATGGACGCAGAGGTTCGTCGGGTGGCGGATGGGGAGATGAGCCTCGCACTCGTCGCGGTGACATTAAGTTCATTCTGCTTGGGCTTCTATCTGAGCGTCCCCAGCATGGTTATGAATTGATGAAAGAGCTAGAAGCACGTCGCGGTGGCTTTCGCCGCCCTAGTCCAGGCTCTGTCTATCCAACGCTTCAGATGCTGGAAGAAGGCGGTTATTTGACCAGTGAGGAAGTCGAGGGCAAGCGGGTTTATACGATTACCGAGAGTGGCAGACAATTCTTGAGCGATCGCAACCAGCACTCTCATTCAAGAAACCCTCACGACAGTTTTACGGAAAATAAGCCTTCTGAATTGATTGAATTGCGGCATACTTTAACCCAGTTGAATGATGCTGTCACCCAAGTTGCTCGAAGTGGCAATGTGGAGCAAGCCAATCGAGTACGCGATCTGCTTGTTCAGGTAAAGCGTGAGATTTACAAGCTGCTTGCAGAGCAGTAAGCGGGAGGTTGTTATGTTAGAGGGAGCGAACTGCCCAACTTGCGGTGCTGTCTGTCGTATTCCCGGTCAAGACGCTGAGGGTTTACCACAGATGAGAGCCTTTCAAAACACTGATGCACAGCAGAAAATTGAACAGTTGAAGAAATCTCTACACTATCTTCAGGAAACGCTTCACCAGGAACGGGCGACGGCAAAAGCCAAGATTCTCGATCTAGAAGCGGAACTCTCAAACTTGCGAAAACCGATTGGCGTCGATTGAGGCAAGTTGCTGTAAGCATTCAAAACCAAGCTATCAGAGCTTGTACTATATTGTAGTATGTTGGATGAAGCTTGCAGAGTTAACTAAAGTTCATGTGGGAATGCAAATTGAACCATACGAGCCTTGCCACCTTGATGCTGTTATTCGTCTTTCGCTTCGGGCGTGGACTCCAGTCTTTGATTCGATTCAGAACGCGATGAACGCTGATGTGTACCAGGCATTTTATCCCAATCACTGGCGCGTGAGTCAGCAAAAAGCGGTCGAGGATGTCTGTGCTGCGGAAGACACGAGTGTATGGATTGCGATCGATGCAGATTCTGCTGTGGGCTTTGTAGCCGTGAAACTCCACTCAGAGGACAGGATGGGTGAAATCTACATGGTTGCTGTCGATCCGGACTTTCAAGGTCGCGGCATTGGTAGTGCGCTGATAGAATTCGCTCTGGCTTGGATGAAAGATGCTGGGATGTCTATTGCTATGGTTGAGACTGGGGGCGATCCCGGTCATGCCCCAGCCCGTCACACCTATGAAAAGGCGGGCTTTGAGCTATTCCCAGTTGCCAGATACTTTAAGAAGATTTAAGTGCAGATGTGTTGATTTCGCGATCGCATTGTATCCTTCAACTTAATGCGATCGCCTGTTCGTTCTTGTAAATCCTTGTTTAGAATCGGTGTCTAGTGCAGTTTTGGCTCAATTAGTGTTTGTTTAGGCAATAGTACAACTCAAATACGATAAGAGCATGGAATGTAATGATAGAGGAAAATACGCGGACAGACTTGCAACAACGGCAATGGATTTGTGATGTCAAAGATATAAATCTGATACCACAAGGAGCTTCATTTGTTAGCTTGTGGAAACAGTATACAAATGGCGTTGCTATTACGCTCTCTATTTACTCTAAGAACGGTCAGTTTGCGTTGTATCAAGATGTGGGTCATGCGGCATCTGGAACAAAAAGAACTAATTGCGGTACATTTTCAACCGCAGATGCTGCGGTACATCAACTGATTCAAGAGTGCGATGGCTGGGATAATACGTGGGGTATCTAATAGCAAGCCCAGGGAAATAACGGGTGGATAAATGAGCATTGTGTAGATAGCATCACGCTGTATTACCGAGGGTATCGGGGCATAGTAACTGAAGTGCTATGGTTTGACGATACGGGAAAAGTAAAGCAAGCTTGGGCTTGTTACGCCATTAACATCACAAGGAAGGGTGAGTTATGAAGCAATCGCCAATTTCATCTGAATCGATTTCAGCACCGAGCGGTAAGACGATATATCCAGAACCTTATGCTTCCCTTGTTCAGGGACGACAAAAGCGAAAACTGGGTGAGTATTTTGGGTTGACTCATTTTGGAGTTAATTTAACCCATCTCTCACCCGGTGCAATTTCTGCTCTTGCTCACAGCCACTCAAAGCAAGAAGAATTTATCCTGGTATTGGAAGGCAACCCAACGCTGGTACTCGGCGAAGAGGAATTCGTTTTGCATCCCGGTGACTGCTATGGATTTCAGGCAGGCACAGGTATCGCCCATCAACTGATTAATCGATCTGAAGAAAACGTAACCTATCTTGAGGTTGGCGATCGCACTGAGGGAGATGAGGTTGTATTCCCAAATGACGATCTCAAAGCAACACAATTGCCGAATGGCGAATGGGCTTTAACGCACAAAGATGGTCGCGCATATTAATAGCACTGCCTAACAACCGCGCTGCATCGAAACGTTGGGCGATCGCATTCTATCTTTCAACTGAATGCGATCGCCCAATCGAGTCGTGTTTGGTTTCACATTACCTACTGATTCACAAGCAAAGACTTGACAGACTCAACCCAACTTACAGCGGGGGGCGATTGGACTCGTTCCAATACTTTGTCTTAAAGATAAAGGTGTTATAATTTAAACTCGTTTTTTGTGTTCTTACTGACATGAGTGACTTTCAAACTCCTGAAGGCTCCAGTATCATTTCGCAGCAATCTGGGCAACTTGTACCTCTTGATGAATTTAAGTCACTCTTCTATCAACTTAATGCAAAGCCAGATACCGAAATTCGCTTGTTGCGTGGTAATAAAAATTTAGAGTTAGCGGATATTATAAGCATTAACGAACGGATATCAGATAAACTTCGCAATCATGATTTAATTGCAGAAATTGCCTCGATCAACTTTATACTATCAAACAGAAAAATAAAGGACTATTCTACTTGGGCTGAATTTGAAAGAGAAAATTGGGATACAGTCAACGAAAAAGTCCGCACAGTTACTATTAAGTGGGATGTTGCAATTAAATTACCTCAGTATAAATTCCCCCAAAGACATTCTTTGAAGGTAAGAATTGGAAGCGAGATTCCACCCAAGGATATTTTTCAACTAATTCTCACAAGTGACGATATTACAGAGCTAATGGAGGCACGAACACAAAGTATATGCAAAGTCGATTTTGTAAATGACATTCTTGCTGCTGAGTTGATGAATATTGTAGTTAACTGGTATGAAGGATTGCGCGATTTACCAAAAAGCAATTTCATCAACAGCTTTCTCAGCAATCAAGGTAAGTTGTTAAGTGAAATAATTCGATATGCCTCGCCCATTGTTTTACTACTAATCTTTTATCAATATTATGATTACTGCATACCTTTGCTTAGAATACAAGAGCAAGTTTCTCTCAAAAGCTTGGGGGCGTTGCTAATTCTGCTGTTATTCATATCCACAACTGGCAGTTTTTTAGGTGTTAAGTTTGAAAGATTTATAGATAAACGAATTGACAAATTTGAAAAACATCCTACATTTTCTATAACAAGAGGCGACAGAAAAGCGGCTGAAGAATTTGAAATAACAAATAAGAAGTTGACGAATCAAATTCTAGGTCGTTCCTTTTGGGTATTGTTTAGCTTAATAGTATCTTCCTTGGTCAAGTTTGTAGTCAAATATATTTCCTCATGAGGTTCAGGCTAACAATTCAAATGCAGCGGGCAGTCGATATCTATTGATGCTGAGTTCGAGGTTGTCTGCCGCCGTTGCATTTTGCTATTAGATCGCTATGTATCCGACATAAGCTAAAGGTCGTAATCCAATAAAGGCGGATCGTAAGAGGTTCTAACTGGAACTTCTAGAGATTGCAGGTACGACCAATGCTTGGAGAGTGAAGTGCGATCGCTAGATACAGTTTGAAATCTAATTTCGCGATCGCATTCTATCCTTCAACTGAATGCGATCAAGCTATATCGCAGATAAAGTTAAGCGCTGGGTAATCGCCTGCTAACAGCATTGCGAATTAAAATGATGAGAATGCCTAAACCTGTAAACACTAACGCCAAAATGCGACTTTCACGAGAGGCAAAGGCAATCAGAACTAAGTTGGAGATTAGCGCTAAAGCTGGAATCGCAAAAGGAACTTGAAAACCGGAGATTCGGGGTTCTTGCCGTTTAATGACCAGCAATGAGAGGTTGACAAGAGAGAACATTGCCAGAATCAAGGTTGCGGTTGTTCCAGCTAGGAATTTAAGTGTACCTGAAAGCGCCAGAAAAATCACGAGCGGCAGAATGACCAGCAGCGTTCGGTAAGGAGTTGCGCGGCGTGGATGTAATTTTCCTAACCAAGATGGAAGCAGCCCTTCGCGGGACATTCCGTAAAGCAGGCGCGATGCTGTGACAAAATTCAGCAAAGCAGTATTGAGAACAGCGAACAACGCAATCAGTGAAAAGACGATTGCTGGGAAATTTGGCTGCGATCGCTGAACGACTTCGAGAAGAGGAGCTTTCGAGGCGGCAAGTTCCGCCGAACTGATTACCTGAACGGCAAGCCAGGAAACGAGAACATAAATGATACCAGCAATCCCCAGGGAAAGCAGAATCGCTCTCGGAACATTGCGCTGGGGATCTTTCACTTCCTCGGAAACATTGACAATATCCTCAAACCCAATGAAGGCGTAGAAGGCGAGTGCTGCTCCCTGAACCACGGCTATCCAACCAATCGGTGGTGCGTTGGGGACGGGAATGGGAACCGGATTCGCTGCGCCTGCTGGGTTCCCGATGAGGAAAACGGTGGCGACAAAGATAACAATCAGAAGACCTGAAACCTCAAGAGACGTGCAAAAAATATTTAAGGCTGAGGACTCCTGCATTCCCCTAAAATTGACAAATGCAAGACCCGCAAATAGCGCCAGGATAATCAACCAATCTGGAATTGCTGGAGCAAAAGCATTGAGATAGCCTGCAAACGCTTTTGATAGCGTCGCCATTGAAACCAGACAGGTACAAAACATCAACCAGCCTACCAAGATTGAGAGCCAATCCCGGCGAAATGCTCTGTGGATGAAACTAGCGACTCCTCCGCTTTGGGGAACTCGATTACCGAGTTCTGCATAACTTAATGCAGTGAGTGCCGCAACAGTCATGGATACCAGGAAAGAAACCCAAACCAAAGAGCCGGAAAGTCCGGCAATTTTTCCAACCACTGCATATATTCCGGCACCGAGAATATCCCCAACCCCATAAATCACCAGCGTCGGCAATCCAAACACTCGCTTGAGTGAATCCGCTTCTGCATTCGGTTCCATAAAATTTTTCTTATCCTTGTATTTACCCAATCTTGCAATCTTTCTGCTCGTCAGTATAGGGGGTAGGAGGTGGAAGCGCGATCGCAAATTGCTAAGACACAAGCCACTATTAAACAAGGCTTGCAAATAAGGACTGTTTCACCCCATTTAGGCGATCGAGAGTGGCTTGGGTAGCAGCTTCATCCAGAATAATTAGTGCAGCAGCAGCAGATCCGGCATCTGAAATAATGATTCATAAACCAGTACTGCACCACCAATCGCCGCCGAATCTTCTCCAAATTGGGAAATCTCTAACCGGAATCGGGCTGCACTGTCAAAGCCATATCCGCTTCTATCGGGCAGACAATTTTGCAACATCTCATCCAATTGCTCTTGTACGTAGGGCACCAGCACCGCTAGCGATCCTCCAAAGACAATCCGTTCCGGGTTGAGTACACCCACTAACCCCCGTACACCCCAACTCAGATACGTTCCCCACTGTTTCACAACCGCTTGCGCGATCGCATCCGCTTGTTCCAACCGAGACAGCAGCGTATTCAGGTCGATCGACTCTCCACTTTGTTGATGATAGGCACTCAATAGCCCAACCTTGCTGCATAAAGCTTCTAGCGTCCCCGCACGCCCCCCTACGGATGTCTGAGAACTATGCGGGTCAATCATCAGTTCGCGAACTTCGCTCGCAGTGCCCCCCGCCCCCCGTAACAAACGATTATTCAGTACCATTCCCGCCCCCACCCCGACACCCAGAAACAGGTAGAGCAAGCTATGGCTGGGCATCGAGCCACTCAAATACGTCTCGACAAGCGCACCTGCATTCGCATCATTCTCGATAAACAACGGCACATCCAGATGAGGATTCAAATAAGGTCGCAAGTCCACATTCTGCCAATGCAATCTAGGGGCACGAAGGATAATTCCTTCCCGATTTAAGGAGCCTGGAACCGTGATGCCAATTCCCCGATATTTCGCTTCGCCGTCTGGATTTGCCTGCCAGACTTGTTGAATCAACTCGACTAATTGCCGGGTAACGGTTGCTGGATCGGTGTCTGCGGTCATGGATGCTTCTACTCGACGAGTCACTTGTGCTGCCAGGTTGAGTTCAATGACGCGGATATTTTCATCCCCAAGGGCAACTCCGATAAAAAAGGCTCCCTCTGGATCGAGTTCTAACTCCACCCCAGGACGCCCTCCTTCTGTTCCAGATGCAGTTTCCTTTCCTTCTCGCAGGAGTCCAGTTGCAATCAGTTCTGCCGTAATTACGGTGACGGTTGAACGAGTTAAGCCCGTTCTGCGTGCAATCTCGGCGCGGCTGAGGCGCGGGTGATAGCGTAGCAAACTGAGAATCCGAGCGAAGTTGATTTGCTTGAGCAGGCTGGCGTCAGTCGTGAGTTTTTTCTGGTTGGCATTTGTCTTCATAAGAAACTATCCGCCCTGTTGTTTGTTGTAATGACAAACTATCATAAGTTAGTTTGTTCGTTAAACAAACAATCTAAGATGAAATTATTGAAGTTAATCGGTCTCAGTTATGCGAACCTTCCAACAAAAACGGAATTACAACCAGCTTGAACAACTTTCTCCCCAGGTAGGTGAGTTAGTCGGTTTAAATCTAAAGGGGATGTGGCAGGCTTTTGTCAATTACTGGTACACACCCGCTGGCGAACCGCGAATCCAGCAAAAAAGCGATCGCGCTGGCAACAAATACTGGCGAGTTTGCGATCCGGCAAGCGATCGCACTATCCGCTTTGACGACAGGCAAGAATTGACGATTTGGCTGGATGAACGACATTATCGCAGATCGCAACCGAATCTCTGGAACATCAGCGACTAAGCCCATACGGTAAGCGATGTTCTTGAGAACATGAAAACTCAATTTTGCTGTGTCAAGGTTATTACCCCATCATCTCAACCCCGATTGCACTGTGCTAACCCCTGTGTAACTTCCCGCGCAAGCAGGATAGGGGTTCTAGATTTCAACCTGTGCAGCACTCAACAAACCCACTGATGAAGGAAATATCCATGAACTCCACAAAGAATATGATGACCGCTCTGTTCTCAAAAGCTCTCACCAGCCTACCGGAGCAACCCTCCTCGGCAAAAAGCCTAGGTCGCGTGCTACTGGTGGCTTCTAGCACAAACACACTGCAACTGAAAAATTATCGCGTCGTTCCCACAGGGTACTCCCTAGAAGACCTTACCGTGCCAGTCCAGCAGTTCATTGAAGCTGGCTACGAGGTGGTCATTGCCACACCCGATGGCAAAAAACCCGTCATTCTTGCTCATGCCAACGACTCCCGCTTCGACAACGATCCCGAAGCGCTACAACACGCGATCGCATTCCTTGACACCTACCCCAGTATGCAGAACCCGAAGACATTAAAAGCAGTGTTGTCAGAGGGATTGGATCGCTACATCGGTGTCTACGTTCCCGGTGGTTATGCACCGATGAATGACTTAATACAAGATCCGTATCTCGGACAGATACTGCGCTACTTCCATAAAACGTCGAAGCCAAGCGCCTTCTTGTGCCACGGCTCAGTGGCAACGCTAGCCGCTTTGCCGAACGCCACCGCCTACCGGAAGGCTCTCGTAGATGGCGATCGAGAGGCGGCGAAGGCGGCGGCTGCGGGTTGGCAATATGCTGGCTACCGCATGACCAGCTTCTCGAACGAAGAAGAGTATCCGATTGAACGGGAGATCCTCGACAGTCAGGTGCCGTTCTACGTCGCCGATGCGCTAGCCAGCGCTGGCGGTCGGGTTGAGCATGGTTCGAGCGACCAAAGCTTTGTTGTGCAGGACAGAGAGCTGATCTCCGGTCAGAATCTTGCCTCGGATCGCGCGATCGCCCAAGAGTTCGTCGAAGCGCTCGACGAGGCGCGAGTTATCCCCATCTGGGTCAGAAAGCATTTTTTGGGAAAGGCTTAATGTAAATTTCCCAAGACACTGACGTTTGTCTCTTGCACCCCAACCGTTCCGCAATCGTCTTTGTCTGTAACCCTCATCTCACAGGAGCATAATGGCTGTTCGTTTTAAGATCCGAGCAGCCATTCTTGCCTTTGGTCGTGATGTCCAATAACGGTTGACGTTGCTTGTGGTTGATGTCCCTAATCGCTACTCAGCGCTTTAACTTTCCAGAAAGGTTTGATCGCTAGATTTTGCGTGTACTTGTTGTTACATTTTTGGCAACGGAGATATCAATAAGCTAAATTTAGCTGAGATTAGCAGAAAATACTCTTTTATCCAGCAATTAAAAAATATATGCAGAAAATAACTCGGATTTTATTCGCTACAGCTCTAACCTTGAGCATTCTATGTTTTCCCACCAAAGCATTTGCTAAAGCTAAGATTCAGATCGCCATCCTTTTAGATTCTAGTAATAGTATGGATGGACTCATAGACCAAACTCGTACTCAACTTTGGCAAATTGTCAACTCTTTAACTAAAGTAACTAAAGATGGCGAAGTCCCAGAATTAGAAGTGGCTTTATACCATTATGGAAATGATAATTTGCCCTCTGAAGAAGGTTTTGTCAGACTTTTAACTGGATTTACTCCAGAATTAGATTTAGTTTCAGAAAAGCTATTTAGTATCCAAACCAACGGCGGTCAAGAATATGCTGGCTGGGTAATCCGCTCAGCCGTAAAAGAATTAAACTGGAGTAAAGATAAAGCAGATTTTCGGGTTATTTTTATTGCGGGTAATGAATCATTCGATCAAGGCCCGATCGTTTGGCGTGAAGCAGTCGATCTCGCTGCTAAGGGAAATACTTTAGTGAATACTATCTACTGTGGTTTATCAGAAGATCGGGAGCGACAACTTTGGGCTTCAGGAGCTGATTTAGCACAAGGTAGCCACTTCAATATTAATCAAAACGAAAAAACTGAATTTATTAAGTCTCCTTACGATGAACAAATTGCTACTTGGAATGATAAGCTCAATCAAACTTATATTCCCTATGGTGCAGAAGGAGAAGTTGGACAACAGCGTCAGACGATTGAAGATAGTAACTCCGGCATGAATTTGGCTATGCGTGGGAACTCCAAAGCTTCTGCCTATTACAACAATGCTTCTTGGGATTTGATTGATGCTCTCGATAAGGGAATCGTTAGCCTTGAGAAATTACCGAATAATGCTTTGCCGAAAGCTATGCAAGGGATGACTTTAGCTAAAAAGCAAGAATATGTAGCAGCGAAGAAGGCCGAAAGAGAGACAATTCAAAAAACGATCCGCGACTTATATCAAAAACGTAGCGAATATGTTGAAAAACAGCGCAAGGTTAGTGCTAGTAGTAGCAAAAATACCCTTGATTCTGTAATTATTCAAAGTCTTCGCAAGCAATTAGCAGCTAAAGGATTTAAGCTTCAATAATTCCTGGGCTACTCTAGAGTTAATTCAAACTTGGTTTGAGATATTCAGGACTTACGCAGAAGCCGAAAAGGAAACAAAGATGCAACCGTAACGGGTTGGTGCGTAAGCCCTATTGTGTATTAGGTGTATTAGCGATAGGACGAGAGCGGGATACAATTTTCCTGTCCCAAAAACAGCTTGTAGGCGGGATTCTTGCTTTCATCCCAATAGCGATAACCGAGGGTATCGAGGAATGCCTGCCACTCTTCCATCTCGCGAGGAGGCACTTGCATCCCTACGACAATTCGCCCGTAGTCTGCGCCATTGTTGCGATAGTGGAACATACTAATATTCCAGTTGGGACTCATAGAACCGACAAACTTCATTAATGCACCGGGACGTTCGGGAAACTCGAAGCGATAAAGCAATTCATCGCAAGCGAGGGGAGAACGTCCGCCAACCATGTGACGTAAGTGCAATTTGGTCAGTTCGTCGTCGGTTAAGTCAAGGGTTTTGAACCCGCAAGCTTCAAAACTTTCTGCCATCTTTGCAGCATCGGCACGGTTTTGAATTTGCACGCCGACAAAAATCTGGGCTTCTTTTTCATCGGCAATACGATAGCTAAACTCAGTAAGATTGCGTCTGCCAAGACATTCGCAAAACTTGCGGAGACTGCCCGGTTGTTCGGGAATTGTAACGGCATAAATAGCTTCGCGGCGTTCGCCAAACTCAGCTCGTTCTGCGACAAAGCGGAGGCGATCGAAGTTCATGTTAGCACCGCAAGCAACGGCAACTAGCGTTTGTCCTTCGATTTGCTCCCGTTCGGCGTAGGCTTTCGCACCTGCGATCGCTAATGCACCCGCTGGTTCTAAAATCGAGCGCGTATCTTCAAACACGTCTTTAATTGCAGCACAAGTGTCATCTGTACCCACCAAAATGATTTCATCGACGTACTCTTGACACAGCCGGAAGGTTTCTTCCCCCACTTCCCGCACGGCAACCCCATCGGCAAATAAGCCCACATTCGACAAGCGCACCCGATGTCCTGCTTTCAGGGATTGAGACATAGCATCGGCATCGACGGGTTCAACGCCAATAATCTTAATATCGGGACGCAACCGTTTTACATACGCCGCAATCCCAGAAATCAATCCGCCTCCCCCAATCGCCACAAAAATAGCATGAATGGGTTGCTGGCACTGCCGCAGAATTTCCATTCCAATTGTCCCCTGTCCAGCAATAACGTGAGGATCGTCAAAGGGGTGAATAAAGGTTAAGCCTTTTTCGGCTTCCATCTGACGGGCAAAAGCATAAGCATCGTCGTAAGTATCTCCATGCAATACAACTTCTCCCCCACGCGCTTTAACGGCATCCACCTTGACTTGAGGCGTGGTGACTGGCATGACGATAAGCGATCGCGTTCCTAGCTGACGTGCAGCCAGGGCGACTCCTTGGGCATGGTTCCCTGCGGATGCAGCAATGACACCCTGCGCCAGCATATCCGGCGACAGGTGCGCCATCTTGTTGTAAGCACCCCGCAACTTGAAGGAAAAGACTGATTGCATATCCTCCCGTTTGAGCAGGAGTTTATTATTCAGCCGTGCGGAGAGATTTGGGGCGTATTCTAGGGGCGTTTCTTGGGCGACATCATAGACACGAGCCGTCAGGATTTGTACCAGGTAGTCGCAAAGCATGGGGTGAAGGGGGTTACAGATGGCGGATGGAAGACAATTTTACTTCACTGGTGGTTCTGAGGTGTGGGGGTGAGGGTGGGAGCACAACCATAGATTTAAATTAGGATGAGGGGCAGGAGGATTTGTTATGCCAACCACCATCCAAGAAATTTATACCCAGGTTATTCGCACTTTGTCACCAACAGAGCGGTTACGCTTGGCAACACTGATTCTCAATGATCTAGTACAGCACAATGCTGATGTTGTTGATCAAAGTGATACATGGACAGAGCAAGATCAACTCGATCTAGTTACCTTTTCCTTACAATATGCTGCAACGGACGACCCTGAGAGCGAGGAGTTCGCTGAGTGAGCTTTAATCCAGGTGATGTTGTCACCGTTGATTTTCCTGGTGTCACAGGTGTTAAACGTCGTCCTGCTGTCGTGTTGTCCTCGGCAACCTATCATGCAAATCGCCCTGATGTAATTGTCGGGCTGATTACGACTCAGACAACTGCATTAGGCATAACCGATTACGTGCTTCAGGATTGGCAAGCAGCAGGTTTAAGGGTTGCGTCTGTTTTTCGGAGTTTCATTGTAACGTTGCCTCCCTCTGCCAACTTGGTTTGCATTGGGCAGTTATCAGAACGTGATTGGCAAGGTGTTCGGGATTGTGTGAAGGTGGCTCTTGCAGAATTGGACAATTAAGAACCCTAGTGTCAGTCTCGCCACTCGCAGGAAGCGTGAAGATTATGAACAAAACGCCTTTTGAGCAACCTTCAAACTCTGAAGATGAGCTTTTGCCAGAGTACCGCTTCAATTACAAAAAAGCAAAGCCTAACCGCTTTACAAATCGAAGTGGAAAGCCAAAGCTAACAGTCGTTGTTTTGGATGAGGATGTTGCCGAAGTTTTCTCAACACCGGACTCAGTAAATAAGGTGCTTCGGGCACTCATTGAAGCGATGCCTCAAGCAAGTAGTAGTGAGACAGTCTAACTGTAGGTGATCGCTTTAGCAGTCGGCAGTTGCACCATCTTGTTGTAAGCACCCCGCAGCTTGAAGGAAAAGACTGACTGCATATCTTACCGCTTCAGCAGAAGTTTTTTATTCAGTCGTGCGGAGAGGTTTGGGGCGTATTCTAGGGGCGTTTCTTGGACGACATCAGACACGAGCCGTCAGGATTTGTACCAGGTAGTCGCAAAGCATGGGGTGAAGGGGGTGGCAGATGGCGGATGGAAGACAACTTTACTTTACTCGTGGCTTTGAGGTGTGGAAGTGAGGATGCGATCGCTTTGCTAAACTGCGGACTGTATGTAAATAGTCAGCGTACATACGAAATTGCTAAAGTTTTGATAGATATAACGAGGTTAAAATCCTTTGTCCAGCTCTAGTATTGCAACACTTTAGCAAAGTAGTATAGCTCTATGGCGAAGAACGATGTCATTCTTCTTGACGGAATAATAGACCAACGGCTCTCTGAAGGCTATCCCTCTTGCAGGCGTGATGAAGTATTTGAGTTTTTTGCTTTTGAGCAGACTCTTAAGGACTTTGATCTCTCCTTTGACGAAATTGACTTTGGCTGGGTTGATGGTCGCGACGATGGTGGCGTCGATGGCTTCTTTATCTTTGTGAATGGCAATTTATTGTTAGAAATAGAAGACTTTGTTTGGCCCAGGCGAAATGCCGAGATTCTTGTGTACGTTATTACCTGTAAATCTCATGAGACATTTCAACAAGCACCTCTAAATGCGCTTCTTGCTAGCATTCAGGAACTGTTCGATTTAGGCATAGAGCTTGATAACCTTTGTGGTGCCTACTCTGATGAACTGTTAGATGCACGAAAACGTCTTCATCAAGCTTATCGGCGTCTCTCAGCAGTTAATCCAAGCTTCACTATACGCTTTGCCTATGTTTCGCGGGGAGACTCTAATGCTGTTGCAGAAAACGTTCGTGCTAGATCCGAACAGATTGTTGCTCTTACAAAAACTTTATTTAGTGCATGTAAAGCTCAGTTCGACTTTCTAGGTGCTGCGGAACTTATCTCACTTTATCGTCGCATAAAATCGTTTTCTCTGTCACTTCGCTTTCTAGAAATTCTTTCACTAGAGCGTGCTAGTTACGTTTTGCTTACACAAATAGAAGATTATTGCCGCTTTGTTACTGATGAGAGCGGAGCTATCCGGCGCTATTTATTCGACTCTAATGTGCGAGACTACTTGGGATCAACTGGTGTAAATGAGGATATATTAATTTCGCTTGCAGATCCTACCGCACCTGATTTCTGGTGGCTTAATAACGGCGTTACAATGCTTGCTAGTCATGCATTTATAGATGGGAAAGAACTTCATATTGAAGATATTCAGATTGTCAATGGACTCCAAACTACAGAGAGTGTCTATAAACACTTTCAAACGCTTGGCTCTCAATCGTATAACCGCTCTCTTCTTGTTAAAGTTCTTGTATCCTCTGACGCAACTGTTCGAGATCGTATTATCCGTGCAACAAATAACCAAACCCCTGTTGAACTTGCCTCTTTGCGTGCAACAGATAAAATTCAGCGTGACATCGAAGAGATACTTGAGCGACATGGATGGTTTTACGAACGGCGTAAAAACTACTACCGCAACATTGGAAAACCATCGACTAGGTTTGTGACACCAATGTATCTTGCAAGTGGAATGGTTGCTTTGCTTATGAAAAACCCTGCAAAGGCCGCACGGCTTCGAGCACGTTTCATGCGAAGCGACGAGACTTATGTACAAGTATTTTCAGACTCTATACCTTTACAGGCTTGGGTCTCCATCGTTGAGGTGATCAAGCGAACTGAAGAGGGACTAGAGCGAGTTCGTCCAGATGAAGAACGTTTTCTAGCAAAGTGGAGAAGCTTGGTTGCTTTAGTGTCGGTGTCCCGGATCTTTCAGACCTTTACATTCACATCACAGAATCTTATCCAACTAGATGTTAAAGCCCTTATTCCTGAGTTGATTGAAGAAACATGGGCATTGATTCAAAGCCAACGCAGCGAGAAACCAAAGTCTAAAGATTTCCGGAGTCCTGAGCTTGTCAGGAAATGTTGCCAAACTGCTGCGAGTACTTATGGCATAGCTCTTCCTCAAGTTGTTGGGCGACGTACAATTGATGATAATCTTCCACCAAAAGGAAAAACTTTACCTGAAGAGTTTCTCAAGGCTGTAGACGCAGTTCTTCCTGAACAGCCTTGGAAACCTGGTGTTCACGCTGAGATTGCTACTCATCTAGGTTGTAAGCCTTACAAAGTGAGTCAGGCGATCCGTCAACTTGTAGACAGTGGCCGACGATATCATCAAAAAGATGGGGTTGTGTATGACGCTGATGGTAAAGTCTTAATGGTGGACTCCAGTAGGGAGATTTAAATCTGCCAAAGCCACGTGCGATCACGCTTCGCCGTAGTAGCCCGTCTAAGCTAAAATGCTGGGTTAGAAAAATCCATAAAAGTGCCTTTTGACAGAATTTCGATAATTGCTGTATCCACTAAATTAGACTAGACGCGCTAGTAAGTTGAGAAAACGCAAGGAAACCCAACATCCCATTATTCACTAGCAACACAACAATTCCATTCAATCGGACTATCCACACCCCAATCTCTCGCGTAAGCACCATCCCGCGTATAGCAATGGAAACTGGAAGCAAAGTTGAGGCGTAACTAGGCACAATCCTCATCTTGAAGCTATATAAGCGCGATCGCAAGCAGGAATGAAGAAAGCGATCGCTCGTGGAGGTTAATTTTGGCTGTCTGTAGAAGCGCGATCGCAGTTGCAACCGTGTCAAGTTACCGCCAGGTTATCTGTGGAACGACCAAGATTACATTGCCTCGTCAAGTTCGGTTGTAAGTGAGTTTCAGGCTCTTGGATTAGAACAGAACAGTACAATGATTACAGAGTATTTTCTGCAACAATGCAACAACCATGACCAAGCTACTTGAACAGGCGATCGCAAGAGTCATGCAGCTTCCTGAAACCGAACAAGATGCAATCGCAGCATTTATCCTTGAAGAGCTTGAAGATGAAGCTTGTTGGGATAGAGCGTTTTCACAGTCTCAGGATATGCTTGCCAAACTTGCAGCAGAGGCATTAGCTGAAGATCGGGCAGGCAAAACCCAAGAGTTAGATCCAGAAACCCTGTGAAATCTAGAACAACATCTCAGTTTCGCAAAGCATTTGCCACTATTTCTCAGCAGGTTCAGCAACAAGCACGCGACGCATATCGGCAGTTCAAGCAAGATCCTTGGCATCCTAGTCTTCGCTTCAAGCAAGTCCATCCCACCCTTCCTATCTATTCTGCTCGTGTTAGTAAAAGTTATCGTGCTGTCGGCGTGAGAAACGAGAATGGTATTGTGTGGTTTTGGATTGGTACACATACAGACTACGACAAGTTGCTCTCCCAGTTATAGCGATCGCGCACATTGGTTTCGGCTGCACATAGACAGCAGTGCGATCGCCTTTGGTACGCTACGCGATCGCATTTCATAAGCCAACAATTCAGTGAATCTCTTAGCCGCCCATTTCATTGCGTAGTAAAGGCTATAGGCAACGCATCTGAGAGATGGGGCGAATAGGAGACAATGATTTTTAACCAAGACTGAACCATCTTTACTCTTGCCCGGTCTAAGGTAATACAACAATCAAATGCATTGTTGCCACACATTAATAACCCGGAATTTGCACAGTTATGAAGATGAAACCTTTGTTCTTCTTGCCAGGAGCGATCGCGTTGATGCTTGCCGCTTCCCCAATGATTCCCGCTTTCACCAATGTTGCCTTTGCAGGTCCTGGTCGTGGCGGTGGCGCAGGAATGAAGTACGACCAGCTGAATTTGACTGATGCTCAAAAAGCCCAAATGCAGCAAATTAAAGAGTCTACGCGGCAGCAAATGGATGCTATTTTCACCGCAGAGCAAAAGGAACAAATGCGCCTTGCTAAAGAGCAACGGCAAAGACCGAATCTAAACCTGACTGAAGACCAGAAAACAAGACTCCAAGCGGTTCGCCAAAGTAGCAAGAGCCAGATGGAAGCAGTGTTGACTGCTGAGCAAAAACAACAACTTGAGCAATTGCGCCAGCAATGGCGTCAACGCCGTCAACAACCACAGTCTTAACGGGGGCGTTGCTATTGCTTTGTAAGAAAAAGTAGCTCGAAAAGAGTTTACCTAGCAAGTACACAGCATCAAGGGGCATGGGAATAATCACTTCCCATGCCCTCTTGTTTTCATCAAACGCAGACTGCATTTGGTCTAGCAAAACATCTGTTTCAATTTCCAATAATATTGAACAATAATTTTATAAATATTCTTTCATAGCTATTAATTATAGGCTTGTTCTGCCTCTAAAAGTTAATTGATCCAAAAGAGTTATGAAATATAAATAAATCCAAGGCTCAAAATTTTATCGAGTACAATTCAAGAAAAACCTTAGTTTTCAAGGAAGCAACGTATGGAAAAATCAATTATTCAGTTGGTTGATGAACTACCAACTGATAATATCACGGTTAAAGTTTTAAAGGCTCTTGATTATGTAGTGCCAAGTCAGTGGAATAACTTAGTAGGGTTTGATAATAGTATCCGTAGTATTACTGGAGAAACTGATGCCAAGGTAATTCAAAAAATCCGCGATCGCGCTGTTGCTTTATATCACGATCCTCAACAAGGCTATCAGACCGCAATCAAACTTTATCAAACAATTGATAAAGCAGATACAGCGATGGCAGCGGCGGCTTTAGCCAATAAAGTTAGTGAAAAAATAAGCTTTCTTTCTTTTTTGGGCAACATCACTCCCAAAGCAGACGTAACTCAAAGTATTGACCTTGTTCTAAAAATCGCTATCGAAATTATCGCCTTCTGTAAACTGAATGGCATTCCCCAACCAAATCCACAAGAATTTGCTACTTCTCTCGCTAACAACTATAAAGATGCATCCCTAACGCGGATGATGGCTTTAGTTTGTATAGATGGAATTCTGCCATTGGGTCCTGACTTTCTCAGCAAAATTCAGGGAGTGATTAATGGCGCTGATACTGGCGTATTAGCTCAAAATCCGGTTTTTTCAGCCGTCCAGAACTTTCTCCCAGGGAATAATCCCTCCGATAAACTTGGTTTTCTCACTCAGGGTTTCAATTCTGTGCAAGGCTGGATGCAGAATTTAGTATCCAAAACAGGCGTCACGCCGCAATCTATTTCTAATAGTTTGGGTAATTTTATCCAGATTGCTGATGATAACTTAGACTTCGTCGCAGCTTTTTTGGATCAAACCACCAATTACTACGAGCATACAGGAGTTCAAAGTGTGGCTCGCAATCTAATTTTAAAAGCCCATACTTTGGTAAAAGAGGAAGTTACGGAAGAGGAGCCAAAGCTCCATCAAGATGTTTCCTCAACTGTAATATCAGATACCTATCAGTATGCAGTAGGTCAAACAGTAGAAGTCTGGGATAGTGAGGAAGAAGATTGGTATCAAGCAACGCTTCAGAAAATTAAAGATAACCAATACTTTGTTCATTACATCGGTTACGGTTCATCCCATGATGAGTGGATTGACGAAGATGACATTCGTATTCCCAATAGTGGCTCATCCGATGACAACGGATATACGGTGGGTCCAAAGGTAAAAGGTTGGGATGATGAAGAAGAAGATTGGTATTCTGCAACGATTGAGAAGATCCAAGGCCAGCAATACTTTATTCATTACATTGGTTACGATTCATCTTATGACAAGTGGGTCGATCTGGACGAGATTTGCTAACTGCTGAATGAGCAAGGAGCCGAATCAGCGATCGCTCTCATGGTCAGTCGTCCACCATTAGAGCGATCGCTCTGTTTTTCAGGCAGGCAACAAAGGCGTAATCCTATAATGTAATTCAGAGATATTTCATCCACAAGCTTATCTGTGAATCAGGAAGCATAAAAGTCTTAAAAGTCAATGGTTGAAACAATTATTGTTTTTCTGATCGTTGGACTGATTATCACTGGGATTTTAGTCAATCCTGTCCTAGTTAAACGACGACGGAACCGCCTGCAACAGCGTCCTTTTTTACCCTTATGGAATGCGATTGTTGAGAATAATCTTCCTGTTTACCTTTTTCTTTCTCCCGCTGAACGAAAACGGCTTCAGGGGCATATTCAAGTGTTTTTAGCAGAAAAACAATTTATTGGTTGTGGAGGATTAGCGGTAACGGAAGAAATGAAGGTGATTATTGCGGCTGTCGCCTGCTTACTCTTACTCAACGAGCGAGAAACCTACTTTCCTAAACTTCGTTCGATTCTGGTTTACCCTAGCACATATCTTGTTAATGAAACCGCTTACACCGGGAATTATATTGTTGAAGAAAGACGTGTAGCCAGATTGGGGGAATCGTGGACAAATGACCAACTGGTACTGTCTTGGGAACAGGTGAAACAAGACACCTACAATTGGCGGGATGGACATAACGTGGTGCTTCATGAATTTGCCCATCAGTTAGATCAAGAAGATGGTAAAGCTGAGGGTGTTCCTATTTTGCAGCGAGATTCAGACTATGACCTTTGGGCAAAGGTGATGACAGAAGAATATCAACAACTCTGCAATGATATTCAACGAGGCGTAAAAACCGTAATGGATAGTTATGGTGCAACGAATCCCGCCGAATTTTTTGCTGTAGCAACAGAGACTTTTTTTGAAAAACCCCGCCAATTGCTGAAGCAGCATCCAGCACTTTATGACCAACTGCAACGCTACTATCAACTAGATCCAGTGCAATGGGTTTAAATAGTTTCAATTTCATCGAAGGTTAGCGCGATCGCCTAACTACACCGATCGCAAGCGAGGCTGTTTAATCGCAGACTGCAACGAAACCACGCAATTCTCCCAAAGGCTTAAGCTGCGATCGCTCTCGTTTAAGCCTTTCTACTGAAACTTAAGCTCAAATGATGTTTCTAAAGTAGATTCGGGAACTATAAGGTAAGATTCCATACTTTTGTGTACTTCCTTGAAACCTTCTGCTGAGCGACCCCCTTGAATATCAAAACAGCTCGTCCTGCTAAGTCTACGCACCAGTTTCCCTTGCGTCTGATTCTTATCGTTCCCTTTGTATTACAAATATTTGCAGCGGTAGGGTTAGTTGGCTATCTGTCATTTAGAAACGGACAGAAAGCAGTCAATGACCTAGCCAATCAACTGATTGACAAAGCGAGTCAACAGGTTGATGAACACTTGGATACATATCTGGCGCTGCCACAGCAATTAAACCAAGTCAATGCAGATGCGATCGCTTCTGGACGATTGAATCTGAATGACCCTAAAGCTAGCGAACAGTATTTCTGGAGTCAAGCTAGAGCATTTGAAACAATCAGCTACATTGGCTATGCTCTACCGAATGGTGCCGAATCAGGTGCTGGGCGTTGGGTAAATGGCGTGAATCTCCTGGTTTTTGAAAATCTCCCTGGAAACGGTGTGGCATCGGATTACATCGCCGATCAACGGGGCAACCGGAAAAGCCTTTTGCAGAGTTATCAGGCCGATCCTTTTTTACCACCAGGAGTGAAAGACATCATTAAAGCAGGTAAGCCAGCCTGGGCTGGTATCTACACATACGCATTTGAGAACACGGTACAGATTACTGAAGCAGGTAAGGCAATAAAAAGCCACAGCGGCACTTCTGACATTGGTCTTAATTACTATGTTGCAGTCCCTGCTAGATACCCAATTTATGACCAGAAGGGCAAGCTACGCAGCCTTCTGATGGTAGATTTGCTACTCACGAATGTGAGTGAATTCTTGAGGAACTTGAAAGTTAGCCCTTCCGGACAAGTCTTTATCATGGAACGGGATGGCTTGCTGATTGGCAGTTCCAGTACTCAACCCGTTGTACACAAAGTCAAGGATGAGACAAAACGCCACAGTGCCCTAGACAGCCCAGATCCCTTGATTCGCACCGTAGCAGAAAAACTCAAACAACAATTCCAGAATTTCAAAACCCTTCAAAATACTCAAGAACTTCAGGTAACATTCAACCGACAGCGTCAGTTTATTCAAGTCACGCCCTGGCGCGATCGCTTTGGCTTAGACTGGCTGGTGGTTGTCACCGTGCCGGAATCTGATTTCACTTCTCAAATTAATGCCAACACTCGCACAACTATCCTCCTGTGTCTGGGAGCATTGGCAGCGGCAACGATTTTAGGAATCTATACATCACGCTGGATTACTCGTCCGATCTTAAAGTTGAGCCAAGCATCGGAAGCGATCGCGACTGGACAGTTAGACCAAACCGTTGAAACGACCAACATCAAAGAACTAGATGCCGTGGCACAGTCCTTCAATCACATGGCTTCTCAGTTACAAGATTCCTTTAACGAACTGGCGCAGACGAACGCCGAATTGGAAAATCGAGTCGAAGTCAGGACAGCAGAACTCTCACAAACCCTGGTTGATTTACGGCGCACTCAAGCACAAGTGATCCAGACCGAAAAAATGTCCAGTTTGGGACAATTGGTGGCTGGAGTAGCCCATGAAATTAACAATCCGGTCAACTTTATTCATGGCAATGTCACTTTTGTCGATGAATATGCTCAGAATCTTCTAGAGTTAGTGCAGCTTTACCAAGAGGAATATCCCCTTCCCACACCTGCAATTGAAGCCAAAATTGATGAGATGGATTTAGAGTTTCTCAACGAAGATATGTTGAAGTTGCTCTCATCCATGAAACTAGGGACTGAACGGATTCGAGAAATTGTTAAATCGTTAAGGACGTTCTCTCGATTGGATGAAGCGGACATGAAGGAAGTAGATATCCATGAAGGAATTGAAAGTACGCTGCTGATATTGCAACATCGCCTAAAACCCAAACCAGACCGCCCAGCGATCGCAGTGATTAGAGACTATGGAAAGTTGCCCCTTGTGGAGTGTTATCCGGGACAACTCAACCAAGTCTTAATGAATATCGTGGTAAACGCGATTGATGCACTCGAAGAAACCAAAGCCAATTGCACGTATCAGGAGAAAAAAGACCATCCCGATCAAATCACTATCTCCACTTCAGTGATTGATTCGCAATGGGTGCAAATCGCGATCGCGGATAATGGCGTTGGTATTCCCAAAGACATTCAGCAACGGATATTCAATCCCTTCTTCACAACTAAGCCGGTTGGGAAAGGAACGGGGATGGGGATGTCCATCAGCTATCAAATTGTCACAGAAAAGCATGGCGGTAAATTGGAATGCTTCTCCACTCCTGGTGAGGGAACCGAGTTTGTGATTCAGATTCCCATCCGTCAACAACTCAGCACTGCTATCTAACGGTATTCAGGGGATGCGAGGCGGACTGAGCAAGCTGAGCGGTATAACATATGAGTAAATGTGAGTGCGATCGCAAGCTTTCCAACAACGATCTAGCCGATGCGAGCGCCTATACTAAAATTTAGACAATGACAGTACGGCACAAGTGCTAGAAGAGAGTGCATGAACCAAGACTCTACCAAAAAAAATGCTGTCTTACAGGTTGTGCCGCGATTGCCAATGTTGCGAAGTCAAGACATTGTCTCAGATATTCTTCAGGTTGAACACCATCATCAACCTGCTAATAGGGAGTCTGAGTGTTGCCTTCCGAATTATCTCCTCAGTATTCATCTTGGTCAACCGATTCAGTTAGAACGAACGATAGATGGGCGACGCAGCAGCAATCGTCTGGCTGAAGGTGACATTATGATTACACCTCCCTATCTACATCGCAAACTGTTTTGGGATACTGATGCGGAATTCTTGTTACTTCGCCTTGAACCGAAGCTGTTTACTTCTGCCCTATACGAATCGGTTGATGCAGACGATGCTCAAGTTGCGCCACAGCTTAAGATTTGCGATCCTTTGATCCAGCAAATTGGTTTGGCACTCAAAACCGAACTAGAAATAGACGGGTTAAGCGATCGCCTTTATGCAGAATCGATGGCAAATGCATTAGCTGTTCATCTATTACGGCACTATTCAACTCGAAGGCGAGAAATCCGATCTTACTCAGGTCGTTTGCCTAGCCATAAATTGCAACAGGCGATCGACTATATCCAGGCTCATCTAGCTGAAGATGTTTCCTTAGAAGCGATCGCCACCGAACTCGGTATGAGTCAGTATCATTTTGCCCGACTGTTTAAGCAGTCTACAGGTTACTCTCCTTACCAATATGTGATTAAACGTCGGATTGAACGCGCTCAGGAATTAATGATGCAGGAGCAGCACAGTATTGCAAATATTGCCTTGAAAGTTGGTTTTGCCAGTCAAAGTCAATTTGGCAGGCACTTTAAGCGCCTCACTGGAGTTACACCGAAACAATTTCTTCAGAAATAGCAAGAATCTTCTAAAGCTGCAAAAATCGACTATACGTCAGTAAGCAGACTCTGTATTATTGGTTGGACAATTCGCTGCGTTTTGGTTTGACCAATCAGCCTTAGTCAGTACAGAGGAATCATCTAAATGCTTACCGTATTCAAGGACAACCCAGTTCTGGCAGAACTAGATATTTTTGTTACCCAGCCCGACCAACAATGGTTATTGATAGATAGTTTGATAGCCTACACTCACGACATCCTTAAACAGCAACCTGGATACATTGCAAATGCAATTCATCGCAGCTTGGATGGGTTGCGTGTTGTCAATTATGTGCAGTGGCAAAATCTAGCTAGTTATGAAGCCTATATCAATAACCGCGATATCGCTCTGGCGACTAAGATTACTGGCTTCTTTGCTCCAGACTCCCATCTTTATGACATTTTTATGAGTGAGCCAGCAGACAGTCAAATGCAAATCACAGCGAACATGGGGGAACTCATCAACTTTGGTATGTTTAGATTGAAAGATCCTGCTAATCAGCCCCACTTTTTAGAAGCGACCGCAGAAGCAATACAGCAAATCTCAGGACAAGCCGGATTAATCACCACACACTTTCATCGAAGTCTTGATGGTGCCCGCGCTATCAATTATGGGCTGTGGAGTTCCCAACAATTGTATGCCAAGATGAACGCGAATCCTCCGATGGCTGAGCCTCTCATGGTGATGCGCTCACTTGCCAACAATGAGTTTCAAATGTCGCTTCACGAGGTAGTCTTCACCGAATCAACTAACTCATAGCAGTGAAGCAAAATCATCATGTAATGAATGGTTTAAGAGCATAGAACTATGGTGCAGATTGACCGGACTAATACTGCGATCGTTGGGCTAGACCTGTACACTGTTGCAGAGCGCCATCAGTCAACCTTGATTGAGGCAGTTATCCAAGAGCAAATCAAATCTTGGATTGACAATCCTTACTTCGTATCAGCCAGCGTGCATCGTAGTTTAGATGGAGTGCGAGTTTTTACTTATAGCCAATGGAATCCCAAATTTGATTACCGCAGCTTGCCTCGTCCAACAGTGTTCAGTGAATTCTTCCCGCCTGATTCACTCTTACTGGAAGTAACTGCCAGTCGATCTCTATCGGCAGAAGTTGAAATTGCTGAAAGTGATCGCATGACGCACCTTGCTGAATTTCGCATGATGCCAATTAATCAACCTGAGATGGTTAGACGAACCTCTGCTGAATTAGAACGTGCGATGAGTAACTCAACGGGGTTACTCTCAGCTACCTTTCATCGAAGTCTAGATGGTACTCGGATGTTTAATTACGGTCAATGGGAGAGCAAGGAAGCGTTTGAAGCAATTCTCAAGCAACCTGGTTTCAACCCAGAGCAACCGTATTGGGAAGGTTTAGCCCGAAACGAATTTCATCTGTACAATGTCGTACACACCCAGACTACAGCCTAATAGATAGCTGCTGTAGGTTGGTTATTAGCTGCACGTAGGCACCAGCGCGATCGCTCTTCGGAATGAACAAAGCGATCGCAAACTTTTCTTGCCATCACAGTTTGAGAATTTAGATCCCCCAACCTCTAGTCGGGTAATGCCAGTCCGGTTCGAGGATCGCGGATATAAAGCCCTAGCACTAACGAATCCATAACCGTATCCCATACAGGAATTAGGCGATCTGCATCGTCCACCCAGTAGTCAAAAGTAATCAGACACTGAACACCAGAACCTAGGCCAATACAGGTTCGGGAATAAGCTTCGCGGTGTTCTTCTGGGTCAATAAATTTGAACTGAGTCCAAACAATGCGGGCAGTTTGACGCTTGAGTTGAATAATTTCCCCTCGCTCGATCGGCTGACGTTCATCATCTTTAACTACCTTCTTTAATAACGGAACCAAGGGAAAATCTTTCCAGTTTCCAGGTGGGAGTAAATTAAAAGAAGCTTCTAAGCGAGCATCATCGTTGGGTGGCTTTTTGTCTAAAAACCGGAATGACTTCTCATCCGGTTCAAAATGCCAATCCTCAGGGACATCGAAGCGCAAGGCTCCTCGTCCTGCTACGAAGATCCGAGTTCCTGGCTTTGATTTCCAGTTGTGGTCTTCTTTTAGCTCTAAGGTTTCTTTGAGCCATTTGAGATTGTGCTTTTTGCTTTTAGACATAGCTGCGACCGTGTTAACCTCCCTCTTATTTTGCCGTAGGTTGCTTTTAATGGTAGGTGTCTGTTAGTGCGATCGCCCATACTGATGCATTCATCGCTCATCAGCCTACCCTAAGCCATCCAAAGACCGGATCAACGGTGAGGAATTTTGGGATTGGTGGCAATTCACAACCAAGAATAAAGAAAGCGATCGCTTTTTTTGGGTGTGAAGTCAGGGCGATTGATACTGCTACCGAACGGGGATCAGAAACCCTGGGGATTCTCCACAAACTGTTTCCCACATTCCTTACAGAGATAGCACTGCTTCCCCCTTCGATACCCGTTTTTAGATAACTGCTCCGATTGACAATGCGGACACTTCATTACTTTCATTACATTGTCCAACTGAGCGTTCCCTACATACGGCTCTAAATATGACACCAACAAGTCCTCAATCTGCTGCACCAACTCTTGACGATGTTGTTGATCTGGGTTCCGAAGTGCCGACAGAATGACAGCATTACTGCTGTGGACGCAAACCTCTGCCAATAGACTACATTGCGCCTTACTTAATGCCGAATTTCTTTGCTTTAAGAGACCAGCCATGAAGTCAATTGCTTCCTGGGTCATGCTTTCATCGATCGACTGGAAAATCTCGCGGGATATAAAAAACTGCACAAACACCACCCGTGACACAGGTTGTTCAAACATCTGTGCGATCGCGCTGACCAATCCATGAATCATCTGTCGGAGTGGTAATCGAACCATCTCTGGCGTATCTGCCCTCGACCACATGGCCTTAACGCGCTCGGTATGGCGTAATTCCATCGCCTTAAAAATGGCAGCTTTATCGGGAAAAAACTGATACAAAGACCCAATTGCCGTCCCCGCTTTGGCTGCAATCAGATGGGTGGTTGCCGCTTCATAGCCCACTTCGTCAAACACTGCCGCTGCTGCATCCAAGATTTTTTCGACCCGTTCTTTACCTCGCTGCTGTTTGGGTTGACGGCGCAGACTTCTTGACGAATGTGAATATTCTGTCATATCCTGGAAACACGACGGATTATTCACAATTTTATCTCTACCGGAGAACATTATGCAGTCTATGCTTTTCGGTGCGCCTTGGTTGTTGGCGCACAAGTCGATGTTGGTAGTGAACCAACCTCGGAAGATTTCTCTGTATGGTAATGATTATGTGATGTGGAAAGACGCTGCTGGAGGAATCCATGCCCTGCCCAATGCCTGTCCTCACATGGGAGCAATGTTGTCAGAAGGATGGTGCGAAGCACACACGGATGGTACGAGTACTGTCGTCTGCCCGTTTCATGCCTTGCCGTTTGATTCAGAAGGATGCACCGTTTTGCCGGGAACGGAAAAGAAAACGTTGCCTCAACTGAAACCGTTAGAGTTAACAATTCAAGGAGATTTCATCTGGTCTTACGGCGGATACGAGCCAAAAGTGCCGATTCCCGCACTCTTGAATGACATTGCAGATACCTACTACTTTGTCGGGCATACCGCAGATACAAGTGTAGAGACCGATTTGCTGACTATGTTGCTGAATATGCACGACTATAATCACCAAAACGGTACTCACCAGGAATTATTCCGAGTTACCAATGTGGAATTTCATCAATTTATTGACAATGGGTATCATTCCCATGCCTTTTATGATATGCCCACCGCCCCTTACAGCTTGGCAGAAAAGCTGAGAAAACTCGATTTATTCCTACTCCCGACAAGCATCAAAGCCCACCTGGAAAACTACTTCCCATCTCTGGTGATTTTTCATGGTGAAATGCCATTAGGTAAAGTAGTCCAGTGTCACATCTTTATCCCAGAAGCCGAGAACCGCACAAGGACTTACATTTTGCTATTTGGTCAAGCTAAGCACCCTGCCTTTAAGCTATTTGGCAGGACATATCTCGAGTTTGGCAAGGTGGTAGTTGATCAAGATGCTGATATTTTGGGTAAAATTTATCCGAATACGCCTCAGAAAATTAAACTCAATAATGAAGTGGGTATGGACTGGGTGCGGCGCAATTTTCAAAATTTCCCAAATGTTGTGGAACCTAATCTTTCAAAGTAGACGGCGCATAGCTCTTCAATATTATGGTATCTGTTGGTTTCAGCATCACCTGATTGGGATCGCGTAACGTGCCGGAAGCGATCGCGCTTATGTATAGTGTCAATTGAGTATGATGCAGAGTTCAGTACCAATCAACCAACTCTAAGCCATCCAAAGACTCGATCAACGGTTAAATCCAAAGCGAGGAATTTTGGGATTGGTAGGCGATCGCTTCCTGCTAACTCGACAGGTTCCTGTCCTGGAATAAATGCCAAAATTAACCGCTCATCTGGATCGATTAACCATCCTAACTGAGTGCCATATTTAAGGCAGTGCAAAATGTTACTAATGACTTTAGTAGCTCTCTGTTCGGGTGAGAGAATTTCTATCGTCCAATCCGGGTAAATTTCAAAAGCATTCGGTACTTCGCCATCTGCTTCAAAAGGAATTCGTTCCCAAAGGAATACAGAAGCATCTGGAACAATCGAGCGCCCACCAAATGTACAGCGTAATTCTGGAAACGCTAAGGCAATTCGTGGAGTTTCTGCAACTGCATTGACAGCATCACAAAATTTAAGTTGTAGGCGAGAGTGTTTGCCTTGAGGCATCGGTTTTTGGTGAATTCGACCGCCAATAAATTCACTGGCAGGTTTAGTTTCTGGCAGTTTTAGGAATTCTTCGAGGGTAAGGGATGAAGGAATCGCTGTTGTCATCACCTTGAGTTCGGTATCGTTGCCGCTATGACAGAATTTTATCGTCTTTGCCATCGATAAGCTCCAAAGCGCGATCGCAACCATGAATAAAAAAGCGATCGCGCTGTGGAGATTGCGATCGCTTCCTACTAAAGTTCCAACACCCTATTTTCTTAGGGATTTGCTGCTGCAAAGGTGTTGCATTGTGCAGGTTCCCCTGTCTGAATCCCCCGCTTGAACCAGCGGACTCGCTGCGCTGAACTACCGTGAGTAAAAGAATCCGGGACAACATGCCCTTTGGACTGACTCTGCAAGCGATCATCGCCAATACTGCTAGCAGCATTCAGCGCCTCTTCAACGTCGCCTGCTTCCAAGATTTGCCGGGAACGATTAGCATGATGCGCCCAGATGCCAGCAAAACAGTCTGCTTGTAACTCCAACCTGACTGAAAGTTGATTCGCCTCTGCGCGACTAGCTTGACGCTGTAATGTACGAACTTTACTCGAAATTCCCATTAAGTTCTGCACATGATGCCCAACCTCGTGAGCAATTACATACGCTTGGGCAAAGTCTCCTGGTGCGTTGAGCTTATACTTCAAATCTTGATAAAAACTTAAGTCAATATAGACTTTTTGATCGGCGGGGCAATAAAACGGCCCAACTGCCGCACTGGCAGAACCACAAGCCGACTGTACCGAATTTGAGAAGAGAACTAACTTAGGCTCGACATAGTTCTCTCCGTTTTGACGAAACAGCGTACCCCATGTATCTTCTGTATCCGCCAAGACAACCGAAACGAAATCAGCCATGCGATCGTTCGCAGCAGATGATTGTGTTTGAGAGACTGGGAAGAAGTGCGATCGCTCGGTACTTGTTCTTGTCCTTGCTGCAACACTGCACCCGGATCTCCCCCCAAGAGGGCAACAATGACCGCCAGAACGATTGTCCCAATACCACCCCCAACTAGAGGGCCAGAAACCCCACCCCCGCGTCTGTCCTCAACGTTGCTGCTTTTACGACCGAATTCCCAGCGCATAGCTTCAAGTCTCCAAACTACTCAACCCAGCAGAAGTAAGTAAAGTGCTATTTCACCTAACCCAGACTTTCCACAACCCACTACAAATATTAGCGATCGCCTTCATCTAGATCCTCTGCCAGAGGGACGGCGCTGATTTATAGACGATCCTTCTTAGGGAAGGCTATCTCAGGGTCAAACAGTAGAAGAATGGCACAAGAAAAGCCCCTACGCAAAAAATCGGAGGTTAATCAACCTCCGATCCTTAGTTAACCCGACCCTTTCTACCACTACTCATGTAGAGATTCAGACTGCTCAAAACCAGTGCTTAGGATACGTCCTGTCTTGAGCAAGATTGTTAAAAACTACTGCACAGAGTACCAAAATAATAGAACCTTCAAGTGCCGGGGTTAGCAGAAACTGCCACTGTGCCTTCGTCATCATTACGACTAATGCAACAGCTCCCGAAGGTGGATGCAATGTCCCTGTGAACTGCATCATGCCAATAGCAGTTGCCACAGCCATTCCCATCGCCCAGGGTTCCGCACCAAAAAGATGCAAAATCGTCAAGCTAACTAGAGCCGCGATAAAATTACCGCCGATTACATTACGCGGTTGTGCTAAGGGACTATCAGGTACACCAAAAATCAAGACGCTGGTAGCACCAAAGGGAGCCATTAGTAGAGGAGCGCCAGTTTTCACCGATAAATAAGCTGTGGCTGCAATGCCGATGAAACTACCCAGCGAACTCCACAGAATATGCCTATGATCGGGTCTCTCTAAAGGAACTGCACGTTTACTACCGCGTATTTTTAAGCAGTAATTGTCTACTCTCAAACGAATACTTTTGTAATTTAATTGAGGCAGAATGGTGCGATAATTTCGCCCTTTAGGCAGATAACTTCTCATCGTTTTTTTACTTTTATTCAGATAGTAAAATCGGAAAAATTGGTCATAAAAAATCGCTTTGCTCAGCTTGCAAATTTTTATAGGGATTTGCAAGCTATGACCAGATAAATATCTAAATTCTGCAATTCAACCGTATTGCTATAGCAAACTTAAATGCTGTTATTCAATCTAGGGAAAGAAGGTATAGATGCCATAATTCTCTTTCATACAAGCAGAAGGATGACAAAAAACCTCATCTAACATGAAAAATATTCTCCTGCGTTAACAAATGTCATGAAATCTTAACATTAGGTCAACCTTATCTTTTCCTCGTTCAAAATGGAACCTCTAATTCATAAGAATAAGCAATTTAAGTAATCAGTTTTATTGATACGTTGACAGCAAAAAACGATCGCTTGCGTGAATGAAGCAAGCGATCGCTCAGATAGATGAATTTTTAGTGCATAGAGGAGAAGCGCGCGTTCGCCCTTGGCGCAAGCGAAGCTATCGCTTTGTTAAAGATCCCCAAGTTATCTGATCGCAAAGCGGGAAGCCGGGAAGTTGAAGAGATTTTGAAAATTAGATTGCCGTTCCGCTCTGGGTTCTGGTGCATCGTCCCAAAGGCTTTCATAATAGAAGAAAGTTACACCCAAGCCGCGATCGCGAGCTGCCCGTACTTTAGATTGAATCAGTCGCATCGAAACAGGCTTATTTCTCAAGCCAGTGAGAACACCAACTCCAGTTGGAATTTTTTGTTGCACTTCTTGAATTTCCGGGCGGGTCAGCTGGTCGAGAAAACTTTGCAGATTGGGACGATAAACTTGCACAATTAACTCGTCCACAATATCTTTTCGCACCCAATTCAACCAATCTTGCAGATAAGTATTGTAAGCAGTGACGTAGGGATTAGGAGCAACGGAGAAAATTGCGTTGGTTTTTCTCTCTTTTACAGCTTTATTGAGTTGTGTCATGAATGCCGTAATTTTATCTGCACGCCAGCGCACCCATGCAGGATCTTTGGGATTGGAAGGCGCATCTTTCTTGGTTTCCTGTTTATACAAGGCAAGCGTGTAGCGATCGTAGCCAAATTCATTGGGCAAACTGGTGTGATCGTCAAACTGAATACCATCGGCATCATATTTAGTGACGACTTCCAGCACCAGATCGGTGATAAATTGCTGCACATCTGGATGGAAGGGATTAAGCCACACAACCTCACCCGCAGCGCCAATCCAAGTTTGGCTACCATCCCGCCGTTGCGTAATCCAATTCGGATGATTTGATGTCAATTCCGATAGCGGGGGAGCCATGAAACCGAACTCAAACCAGGGAATCACTAGCAAGCCTTGGCGATGGGCTTGGGCAATCAGGTCAGCGATGATATCTTGTCCCTGTAAGCCTTTGCTGACAGAAGATTGAATGCCTTCCCGTTGTGCTATGGCACTTTCGTAAAGCGTATAGCCAGAATTCCACACTACAGGATAGATCGTGTTGAAGTTTAGCTGCGCCAGTTGACTGACAGCATTTTGCAGCTTGGGGCGATCTCTGAGGATTTTATTGTCATTGTTGGTCATCCAAACGCCGCGAATTTCCTGAAAACGTTTCTGAGGAGTCGCTTCTGGGATTGAGATTTGCTCGATTGCTTCTGGTGGCATTGGGCTTTGCGCGATCGCAGAGATGGGGTTGCCAGCCAGCAATACTGTGATGAATGATGCCAGAAACAGTAACAAGAGATTCTTGAGCGATCGCCACCAACCTCTAGGGATGAAATGCAATTTCATAAGTTTGAATGATAAGTTAGCTATCCGATCGCTTAGCCTAGTGATGAAATGAACGATTAATAGTTTACAGGTATTTATATCTACTGAAAAATTGATTGTTAACAGGAATCATTCAATCAGTAATCTTGAATTGTTGTATTAGCAAAGCTGAAGCGTCAGGATATCCTAAGTAGAATTACGGACTACGCTCTATCAAACATTATTATTAGCGATCGCCTTCATCTAAATCCTTTCCCAGAGGCAGTTGGAGCTATCGTTTTTGTTCTAACTCGCTCCGTAAGTGCGATCGCGCCTGCTGTTTACATCATCCTTGCCTTACACGATCCCGCTAGAAAGGCGAGTGAGGGTTTATGTGCGGTCGCCCCGCTCAGTAAATACATTAAAGTGCGCTTGCCTAAACTACGAGTTTTTACTGAGACTTCACATAAACTTTAAATTTTCCTATCAAAGTCCTAAATATTAACACGCATAAAAGCCTTGTGGAGCTTACCATTGGGCTAAATAATTCGCGTGTGTATAGTCAAAACCTATATGCAAGTATGTAATTTTTCGGTAAAGATGCGCGAAAAACATTGCAGCTGTTAGGGAAAGTACGCCATAGTTTACTCAACAAGCAATCAAGCAAAAACTCAATATTCAAGAGCAAGTTAAAGCTCTACTTAAATAACTTTCATCGGCTATAGATAGATATGAAAATTCAGGCGATCGCCCTTACCCTTCAACAACTTTTTGGAGGTAAGGAAAGAGTTCGCATGGATTGCTGCAAGCGGAATGAAGCGATCGCCCCAGTAAATTTCACATCAATATCTACACTATCAACTTCAATTTTTTGAAGTAACGAATTTTATGAATACCTCAACTTTGCTGAATAAATTATCGATAACTACCGTCGGAGCCGCACTTATTGTGGGAATAGGGGGAACGGCACAGGCTGCGACTTTTTTTGAATCCGGCGATGCAGGTCAGACTTTAAATACTGCCCAAAATGTTGGCGAGGGCATTAATGTCATCCAAGGAACTATCTCTCCATCCAATGATGCCGACCTTTTCTCTTTCTCTTGGAGCGGCGGGTTATTCAACGCTACAACAGTTGGTGGTGCAATCTTCGATACCATACTGCAACTGTTTGATTCGTCAGGCACACTACTCGTTCAGAACGACGATACTTTTTTTGCGCCGATTTATCCGTCATTTTTGTTCCAGTCCACTCTCAACGAGGTTCTGGATGCTGGTAACTACTTCTTAGGAATATCATCCTTTTCCAACTTTGCCAGCTCTGGCCCTACTTATAACAATAATGGGGAAAGCAGTGGCAGTTACTCTATCAGTCTAAACCAGCCAACTAGCTCTGTCCCTGAACCTGGTTCTGTCTTGGGTCTATTAGTGCTTAGTGGATTAGGCGCTGGTTCTGTACTGAAGCGCAAACACCAACAGAAAGCTACAGTCAAAGGATAGAATAACAATCTCTACTGATTACAAACCTATTTTTTTCACTGCTTTGTCTTCCATGATGAAGGTACGGCAGTTCTTTACTTTGACTTTACACAAAGCGCGATCGCTAACTTCCCAACACCTATCTGCAATTGCCGAATTGCTCAAAGATGCTCGAAACGAAGTTCCATTGGGTGCAAATGCAAATCATTTTTAACCCAACAGCATCCATAAAGGCGATCGCGTAAAATGAAGGCACTTGAATTCGCCCGTGAAGGAATCAGTTGTAATACCTTCACGAGCGCTATAATCTCGTTAACTGATAACTGTATCTTCTGCGTGCAAGCAGCGGTTTTTTCGATTAGACTTCCGGAGAAAGACCGCGCAGAATGTACCAAATGCAAACAAACTTATCGTAGCGGTTGCTTCTGGTACAGATGCAATCGATGTAATGCCAATTGGACGCTGAAGATTACTGTTAGTTGAGACAAAGACTGCACCTTGATTACCTGCCGAAGGTTGAGCATTCCCTGTTACGCTGTCATAGCGTAGAATCGCTCCATAATCGTTTTTGGTAAAGTCAAAACCAACAGTAAAAAGGGTATTTCCAATGAAAGTCAAATTGCCAATAAAGTTATTACTAAAACCTCCAGGGGTTGAAGTATAGTCCGTTGGAATGGTCGCTTTTAATGCACCTGAATTAATGTCATAAGCCCGAAGTCCATTAGCGAAGTCAGTGGTGAACAAATCTCCCTTAGGGCTGAGTGCTAGACCCAAAAAGCTGACGAAGTTGAAACTGTTGGGAAGTGGAGTAGCTGAATCTACTAAAACAGTAGACTGTTTCGTTTTAATGTCATAACTCAATATCTGGCTGGGAAGTCCCTGGCTAAAGTCAGGAACAAACTCTCCAGGTGAAATGATGCCATCTGTGTTAGCATCACCAGGAATGGCAACGCTACCCTGAGTAGAAACGAGCAACTTACCATCAGGTGTAAACAACAAATCATTTGGGCCGTTTAAACCACCAGGTAAGCCATTTCCTGAAGCAAATACATCTACAAATGCGCCTGTCGTAGCGTTATAGCGTAGGATTGTGTCTGTAAGAAAGCTACTCACATAAAGATAGCCATCAGGCCCAAATACCATACCATAGGGACGAGTGAGATTTCCCCCTGAAGCAAATATATCGATGAATGCACCTGTCTTGCCGTTGTAGCGCAATATCTGTCCTGTAGAACTACTACCACTGCTGATATAGAGATTTCCATCAGGACCAAATACTAAATCATCTGGGTTAGATAAGCCACCACTACCAGGGGCAATAAAATCACCCAAAAACTTTCCTGTCTTATCGTCATAACGCACTACATTGTTGGTTTTAGTATTACCAATTAATAAGGCAGCATCTGCTCCAGAAGCTCCAAGGTCTAAAATGGCAGCGGTACTTAAAGTGATTAAAGCTGACAGGTTCAGTAGCTTGATGAATGGTTTAAATGTAAAAATTTTAATTTTCATAAGGCTCCTCCCATAGATTTAGACTTGTATCTGTTAGACAAAAAATACCCCAAATTTGCCAGTGAAAGCGTAGCTTTACGCAAGATTTACCGGATTTTTGTGTAAGCTTCACTGAAAAAGGTTATTAATTAAACTTGGATACTGGCGTAAGGTGGAGGAACACTCTTCAGTTCAGCAAACGGATTTTGGAGTGAGTAGGGATGAAATGAAACTGAAATTAACGATCTATCAGAAAGCTAGGGAGTGCTTAATGTTACCGCAAAACGCACTGGTGAACGGACTGATGGTGAAGAGAAATTTGATTCGGTGACACTTGCGATCGCATCCGGTACATGAATGTGTTTTCACAGGTCGTGTAGTCTGTCAATTTGCTTCTAGATAACTCTCCTTGCGATCGCGTATATCAACTAATATTTACAACCTGACGCTCCTGGATTTTGGCATATTTGCTCTAATCTGGGGATTATGTTAAGTTTCTTCGCTAAATCTTACATTTCCTTACGTTTTCCTTGGTTTAATCCTAAAGATTGATGCTAGTCAGAAGGTGGGATCAAACAATGTTCTCATGATGAGAAATAAATTTACATCTTTCTGATAACCCGGTTTATCCCAGTTCTCACATTAAACACAGACTAGCTATCGAACCTAAGCCAGGAGACAAATCCGCTCGTTGTCTCCAAAGTTCACAAAAGTAAAAACTGCCGTAGTACATGAGCGATCGCGCAACGTACTGGCGGTAATCGTCAAGCGATAGAAAGCTACCACGATAGGTTGCTGGCTATCGCTTGGCAGGCTTTGCGTTTCAAAGTTTGTATGGATGAGCAAATCGAAATCAATTTAGCTTTGCATTTGCGTTTGACTTAGGGATTAACAAATGACTATTCACAACAAACCTGTTATGCCTAAAGCCAGCACATCCTATGTGCTGATGCTGGCGCTGGTAGCTGCGATTGGCGGCTTTTTATTTGGTTTTGATACTGCCGTAATTAATGGTGCGGTAGCCGCTTTAGGAAAAGATTTTCAAGCCGGTAGTGTGGCAACGGGATTCGCTGTTTCCTCCGCACTTTTGGGTTCGGCGGTGGGAGCCTTCTTTGCCGGACAGATCGCCGATCGCTATGGGCGGGTAAAGACGATGATCGTCGCGGCTATTATGTTTTTTATCAGCGCCGTAGGTTCCGGTATTGCCTTTACTATTTGGGATTTCATGGTTTGGCGATTGGTGGGCGGGGTAGCAGTTGGTGCTGCGAGCGTTATCGCCCCCGCCTACATTGCCGAAGTTTCCCCTGCACACCTGCGCGGACGACTCGGTTCTCTCCAGCAACTTGCGATCGTTACCGGGATATTCATTGCCTTGCTGTGCGACTACTTCATCGCTGTTGCTGCTGGTTCCGCCGAAGCGCCCTTCTGGTTTGGAGTCCCGGCTTGGCGTTGGATGTTCTGGACTGAGATCCCAGCTGCCATTGCCTATGCAGTAGGCGCACTGCGGATTCCAGAATCACCCCGCTACTTGGTCGCTCAAGGACGGGAAGCAGAAGCAGCTTCGGTTTTGGCAAAGGTTTTGGGTGGAGATGTTGAGGCGAAAGTACAGGAGATTCGGCAGACGGTATTGCGGGAACGCAAACCTCAACTGTCCGATCTCATGGGTAGGCATGGCTTACTCACGATAGTCTGGGTTGGTATTGGGTTATCTGTTCTACAACAGTTGGTAGGGATTAACGTGATTTTCTACTACAGCAGCGTGCTGTGGCAGGCGGTAGGCTTTTCCGAGAAGGATTCGCTGTGGATTACGGTGATTACCAGTATCACCAATATTGTGACAACGCTAGTCGCGATCGCTTTCGTGGACAAGTTTGGACGCAAACCTCTGCTGATCCTGGGTTCTCTGGGCATGACTCTTACCCTAGGAACGCTGGCGGCAACTTTTGGCAGTGCGCCCCTAGATGCCGCCGGGAACCCCTCCCTAACCGGAAACTCTGGCATCATTGCCTTGCTAGCTGCTAACCTCTACGTCTTCTGCTTCGGCTTCTCTTGGGGACCCGTCGTTTGGGTGATGCTAGGGGAGATGTTTAACAATCGGATTCGCGGGGCGGCACTATCCGTCGCTGCTGCGGCTCAGTGGATTGCCAACTTTGCGGTGTCCACGACCTTTCCCCCTCTCAAGGATGTGGGTTTAGGCTTTGCCTATGGCTTGTATGCGACTGCTGCGGCGATTTCCTTGTTCTTCGTGCTGCTGCTGATAAAAGAAACCAAGGGTAAAGAACTAGAGGAAATGGTGTAGTATCGACTTTCACCGCAGGTTCTTTGGTTATCGGCGGTAATTGAGCAGAGTGCGATCGCGCTAAGTTTTAACCAGCATCCTTGCACCACCCTATTGAGTAGAATTTGCACCCAGTTGAAGTGCATAGAGATTGGCATAGACACCTTGTTGAGCGATGAGTTCTGCGTGAGTACCTCGTTCCACAATTTGTCCTTGCTGAATCACTAACACTTGATCGGCTTGCGTTACTGTACTGAGGCGGTGGGCAATCACAAAGCTTGTGCGACTTTGGAGTAGACGCGCGATCGCATCCTGCACCAGCGCTTCTGTGCGAGTATCAATACTACTGGTAGCTTCATCCAGAATCAAAATTCGGGGGTTGATTAATACAGCACGCGCAATACTTACCAGCTGTCGCTGTCCTTGGCTCAGAGGCGCACCCCGTTCTCCCAATTGAGTCGCGTATCCTTGCGGCAAGGAAATGATAAATTCATGCACATTAGCTAATTGCGCCGCTGCTTCAATATCAGCTTGCGTGGCGTGAGGACAGCCGAAAGCAATATTTTCCGCAACTGTACCGCTGAACAAAATATTGTCTTGCAAAACAATGCCAATTTGACGACGCAAACTCGCCTGCGTCACGCTCCGTACATCAATCCCATCAATTTTAACTGCGCCCCCAGACACATCGTAGAAGCGCAGAATTAAGTTAATAATCGTACTTTTACCCGCTCCGGTTGGTCCAACTAATGCAATCATCTGTCCCGGTTGAGCGTGCAGATTCACCCCTTTGAGTACGAGTTGAGTAGGGGTATAGCCAAATGTCACCGCTTCAAACCGCACCTCACCCTGAATAGGCGGCATCTCAGTCGCATTAGGGGCATCGTTAAGTTGCGAAGGTTCATCTAACAGTAGAAAAATCCGCTCCAAACCTGCCATCGCCGATTGAGCTTGCGTATAAAATTGGCTGAGAATTTGGATAGGACGAAAGAACTGCTGAACGTATAGTAAAAAGGAGGTTACAACCCCCACAGTTGCGGCTCCTGTCACCGCCAGATATCCTCCATACGCCAACACTGCGGCGGTAGCTAATGTATTGAGAAAATCAATCGACGGCAAAAATGCAGCCGTAATTGCCACTGCTTCAACGTTGGCATCGCGATTGGCTGCGTTGACAACATCAAACTCTTCAATATTGAGTTGGATGCGATTAAATGCTTGTGCTTCCCGGACACTGCTGATACCTTCTTCTAGCTTGGCGGAAAGATCGCCGATTGTCTGCCGCGTGACGCGAAATCTCGCTCTTGCCCAGCGGGAAAACAAGCCAGTCGTGAAAATCATCAATGGCACCGCTAAATTGCTCAGCAAACCAAGTTTCAGATCGATTGAGAGCATGGCAATAATAATGCCAATTAAGCTGAACGTGTTGCCCAACATTTGGGCAATCGTCTGTCCAAATGCTTGATTCACTGTATTCACATCATTCAGCAAGCGGCTCATCAAATCACCCGCTTCGCTGCGATCGAAAAAGCTGATTGGAAGGCTTTGGATTTTAATAAAAATATCTTGCCGCAGTTGAGCCAGTACGCGCTGCACGATCGAACCCACGCGCATAATCTGTCCTCGAATTGCCCAAACACCGAGGATGTAGATCAGTCCCAGTACCCCCAACATCAATAACAATCCCCGCAGATTTCCCCGCGCAATCAGATTGTCAATAGACCAACCAATCAAAAAAGGGCCAATGGATTGCGTTGTAGCCCCAATCGCCACTAAGGTTAAAGCAATGGGAATTTCTTTCCGATAAGGTCGGAGATATCGTAAAAAGCGCCGCAGAGTTGAGAGTTGGTGAGTTGCTTTTTGCTCGGATGCGACAACGGGGCCTGGGACTCTCATGCTTTTATTCCCGACTTATTTTTTCACTTCGCTATCGTATCGTCTGGAAGGACTCTCTCAAACCCACATCCGTCATAGCTCACTGTTTGTTATGGCATAATTTGACATTATGTAGGCTGTGAGGCTTGGAGGAATTCTTATGACCCGGTGGCTATAGTACAGTCAGCGAGTATTTTTGCAAGTTAATCCGTCAGGATCGGGCACGAAAAGAAGGAACGGCTGGAATCACTGCTACTGGAAGGGTTAGAGTTCGCTCCGGCAACACCAATGACAGACCAAGACTGGGAGAATGTGCCTCAAGCAATACGCGATCGCATTTCTCAGCGAAATTAAGAGCTTACAGATAGTTGAAGTCACAAATGCAATATTGACGAAGGATTTGTGAGATCAAAGCACCCTTTTAGCTTATCGTATGACAGACCTTGCTTCAAAGGACAGCCCTGACTTACTTTCTGTAGCTCAAACAGCTTTGCTGCTATGCGTAACTCGTCAGCGAGTTCACGACCTGATTAAGAATGGTCAGATTATAACTCGCAAACTTGGGTGTTACTACTACATAGAAGCTACTGAGTAGAGAGATATAAGAATCAACGGTAGTGCATCAGGTTATTGTTGGGAAGGTAGCAAGATCATGCCAACTCCAAGGGTGGTCAGCCAGTCCAGCTCGCTGAGCCGCCGTTGTCTTCAATCGACTATGCTGCCAAATCCAGTTGAAGTAACTCACCACGAGTCGCGTTGTTAGTGACGGAAAGCTCCCACACTTTGCCAAATTTGTTTTGTCTACGATGCCACCGACCTGTTTGTTGCCTCGGTTGTGACCTGTTCAACTTGGTTGTTATGAACCAACTGAGCTTTGGCACTCGATGAGCGAACAATACTCACAACCGTGTTGTAAGCCAGTCCACTGATGCGACTAATCCCTCGTAAACTGGTGCCTTCGCTATGAGCCTGTAGCACTTGGTGGATTTGCTTTGGGTTAACATGAGGAAGTTTAGCTGATGGCGACAAGGAAATGGTAACTTAAAGTAGAGGTGCGATCGCACCAAACATTCTTTGCTCAGATCCCACCCCAGAAACCCGCTTTCTAGCGCCATTGCATCATCCCCCCCAAAAAAATAGCCGCGCTTTCCACTGGGAAAAACACGGATTGTGCTTTAATTGGTTTGACAGGTTTGTTGCAACTGTTAGCCTAACCCTTCTGTTATTGAATCGGTTTAGGTTGTTAAGTTATGCTTTAACTGTCGCTTTTTGTTGCTGTTTGCGCTTCAGCATGGAACCAGCACCCATTGCACCTAATGCCAGCAAGCCGAAGGTAGAAGCGGGTTCGGGGACGGTCGCAGGCGGTGTCGGCGGTGTCGGGACATAATCATTAGTTGTCATAGTAGCCCACAGCGGATTCACAGAGTTGCCTCCCCCATTCCAACTGAACCAGGCCAAATTGGGTTGACCCCAGCCAGGTGCGTCTGCGTTCCACACCCCTGTATTTAAGTCAAAACTACCAAAACCAAATAAATCGTTCAAATTAAGATAAGCCCCCTCCAAAGGTAAAGAGGTATTAAAAGAAGTAAGTTCATTTTTGGTCAGAAGGCCATCTGAATCATTGTCAAAGCCTTCTACACTTCCAGTTCCATATTCCTGCTGATTATAATTCCATACGAATGAGAAGTTAAAAGAAGCTGCATTAGCTGGATTTGCTTTCATGGAAACTAGGGAAACAGCGCCAACAGCGACACCTAACACTAACTTCTTCAGAATGTTTGCAGTCATGATAGTTGAGGTAGCCATTTTTCCGATCTCTCCAAACAAATTAAGGTTGACAGTGAGAATTACTCTAGAAGTACGATTCGCGAAAACCTTCGGATTAGTAGAAACTACCCATCAATATCTGTAAAAACTTACTGTAGTTAGATAATTTCGCGCTCATTAGAGTGTCATCACTGAGAACAGATTGGCATACCCCGATCGGTGAAGTCAACGTTTTGAGCCTATCTTCATCAAAAAAATATACCTAAAGATAGATAGAAATATCGCTAACAGGACTTAAAATCCAGCCAAAACACTGATGTTCAGGGGCTTTCATCCGTCATAATACGTAAAAAGTTGTGTTTAGACTCGATAAATTTGGCACATAAGTATTGACAAATGCAAATTATGTGCATTCACACTTGCGTGAATGTCACCTACAGGCGAATTTCCGGCAAGATGCCGCTCTACGACGTTCTTTCGTCAGTGTGGGGAGGGATACGTAGGCTCTAGCATCTTGGTGGTACATAGAAGCTTAGCTTAGCAGCGATGTTTCATTCACCGAAGTAGGTGCAAAAGAAACCCTGTTTCTGGACCAACAGAAATCAAAATAAAGTTGGAGTGTATAACTTATTACTCCTACCCATGCCTCAATCAACGTGACAGCACTGGCATGGCTGAACACTGGGAAACCCACGGAGCTAGATGCTCGACAATCACGACTTTTTTAAACAATCCCAGCGTGAACTATGTCAATCCTAATGCCAAGTTTCGATGGGAAAAAATGAAGTGTTTTAGGTTGAGGAATTGGGGCATCAACTCATGATCACGGGGAATTGGACCGGAAATGAGGTGAGGGAAGAATGTCACAAATTGACTGTAGGCGATCGGGTTGGTGTCTAGGGTTTTGCCGCGATTGGTGTCCACCAAATAAGCAATCGGGGTAAAGGTGTAGAAGGAGATACCTGGAGGCAAGGGAATTGCAGGAATACTCCAGCCTGTATTGAGCAGTTGATTGACCACAGTCATGGCAAAGCTGGCATACTTGTAAAAGCCTAGGAGCACGAGGTTGAGGCAGATACCTAAGTCGCGATCGCTTGCCTAATCAGCCTACTCACGGAGTAGTTAACAGCGATCAATCCCAACAACACGGGTAGGAAGGTGATGCTCCAATAACTGTAAAACGCGAGGGAGGCTAGCAGTAACCACGCGATCGCTACCCAGATCAAGCGAAATTTTTTTAGGGCAAAAAAGCCAATTAGAGTAATCGGTAAAAAGCAGAAGATAAAGGTATAGGAGTTAAATAGCAAGAGAATCGGGCGGCAAGATGAATTAATTGTGCCCCGATTATAGCAGTTCTCTTCTCATATGGTGGGAGTAATGCTGCTGCTCCAGACGTTCAAATAACTCTTCTAGAATCGCAATTCCACTCAACTGAGAACCGCATATTATGATTGTGTTTATCAACTTGTTCGCTTTACCTGCGATTCTAAAATTGCCCCGTAAAGTGGACTATTTTGCATCAATTCTTCATGCGTTCCTTGCGCCATTAGTCGTCCTTGATCCATCAACAAAATCCGATCGGCATTCCGCACGGTACTAATGCGTTGAGCGATCGCAAAGGTCGTGCAAGCCTTTTGGCGCATCAGGCGATCGAGTTCCTCCTGAATCTGGGCAGCGGTTCTGGCATCTACGGCAGAGGTGCTGTCATCGAGGATGAGAATGCTGTAATCTGTCAGCAATGTGCGAGCGATCGCGATCCGTTGCTTTTGTCCGCCCGATAAGCCTACACCCCGTTCTCCAACAATCGTTTCGTAACCATCGGGCAAGCTAGTAATAAAGTCGTGCATTTGCGTGGCTTTTGCGACTTCAATGACTTGCTCCAAGTCTGCATCAGGCTTAGCATAAGCAATATTCTCGCGGATGGTGCCAGAGAACAGCGTGGTTTCCTGAAATACAATGCCAATATGCGATCGCAAGCTTGTTAGGGTGAAGTCCCGCACATCTCGTCCATCGATGCGAACTGACCCCGCCGTAACATCATAGAAGCGCGGAATCAGGTTGATAATGGTGCTTTTCCCGGAACCAGTCATCCCCAGAATGGCGATGAGTTCTTTCGGTTTAGTTTCAAAAGAAACACCTTTCAGGGCTTCTGTGGTGGCTCCTGGATAGCGGAACGAGACATTTTCAAATGTAATTCGACCGCCGCAAGTTTCAAAAGGGACAGCACCAGGGCGATCGCGAATTTCAATCTCTGCATCCACTACTTCATAGACTCGTTCGGCAGATGCTGCCGCTTGCGCGATCGCGGGAGCCGCAAATCCTATTAATAAAACGGGTTGAAGAATCAACAGCAAGTAAGAGTTAAACGCTACCAATTCTCCAATTGAAAACCGATTTTCAATGACCTCTGCACCCCCATAACCGATGACAACGACTGTCACCAAGTTACTGAGCAAAAAGATGAACGGAAAAGTATCGCGGATGGCGCGAATGGTCTTCATGTTGGTCACAATCAACGCATCATTCAGCGTCGTGTAACGCTTTGCTTCTGCTGATTCTCGGACAAACGCTTTTACCACTCGCACGCCCAGCAGGTTCTCTTGCAATACAGTATTCAGATTACCGAGTTGCTCCTGAACTTGCCCGAACAACCGGCTATTTTTGGTGAGAAATTGCGCCAACAACCACCCTGAGATGGGTACGACTGTTAGCGTAATCAGCGCTAGTTGCCAGTTCATTAACAGCAGGATGGTGGCAATGCTGACAAGTGTTATGACTGCACCGATCACTTGCATCAGGCTCGTACTGAGGAACGTGCGGATTTGCTCAATATCGCTAGTGACGCGAGTTAGCAGTTGAGAAGTCTGGGATTGGTCGTGATAGCTGAAACTGAGGTTTTGAATCTTGCTGAAAATCTTGTTTCGCAGATCGTAGGCAACCCCCTGAGATGCGGTTTCTGCCCAAAAACTTTGTCCGAAGTTAAACAAACCGCGCGCGATCGCAGCAACGACCATCCATCCAGCGCTGTAAAACACAATTTGGAGGTTTCGCTGGGCAATCCCTTCATCGATTCCCCAACGAAACAGTTGGGGAGTGACGGCATAAGCAGCCGTTAAGAGCAAGGAACTAAGCAACGCCCCTATCGAGATCCAACGGTAGGCGCTTAAACTTCCCAGCACCCGCTGAAGCGGCTGCATCGATGACTTGTTTTGGAGTTCTGATTGCTGAACCAATAGAATTTACCCTTCTGTATTTAGAAAAGTCTCTCCTGACTAAGATTAACTAAGATTCGATGGAAAAAAGCTGCAATCCTCAAGGACAAGCTGCTTTGCATAACCGTCGCCTCACGCCTCACTACAAGTCGCGATCGCATCTTGCACTAAGCCGTAACACTAAGCCGTAAGCCGTCACAATAGAATTCTGGGGCGATCGCATTTCCAGCCCTAAAAGCGCAGACTAACCGAGAATCAAGGATTTTATAACCTGCGTAGCCAGGTTTTGTTTGTGTGCTTGCGATCGCTGTGCGGTTTCAACCACCAGGTTGCAAGATGTGAGGAAACCCACCCACGCCAATACCTCATCTACCCACCTCATCGAAGTCACTGGAAATCTATAGCAATTCTCGTTTGGGTGCCATACATCTATAGCGGCATAGCAATTAAAAAGCCTCTATCGAACGTTAGAACCGCCATCTACTCCACCTAACTGAAAAATGCTGTATATGCGATCGCAATCTTTCCCGGTCGTCCCACGCTCAAAGCATTACACTGAGTAACTTAAACTCTGGCGATCGCTTTCACTTTCCCTAATTTCTCGGAGATCAAAGCTTTATTTATTCTTAATTTTTTTATAAATCAGTGATTGTACGGTAAACATTTATGATTTCAAAAATGTACTGTGTAGTCAGATGTATCAAAATTCTAAAATTTGGTTTAGGTAAATACCACATTTAAGGTTATCAATGTAACCTTGCATCAGCTGATTTAAAAGGAAAGTAATCCTCGATAGCTCCAAAATGCCAGATATGGTTCTGCCATATTACTTGGTAAGTAATTTGCCAACTTTTAACCCTTGAGCAGCATCTATGAAACTCAATTGCAAGCTTGCCCTGTACTCCTTTCTAGCTCGGTTCGGACTGCTTAAGAAAAGCTATACCGCCAAAATTATGTTGGTGGCATTTTTAGGCACTCACGTACCACTTTTAACCTTATTGATAACTTTCGTTATTTCAAACTCTTATTCCTGGGAAATGACAGTGCGAGTGCTGGTGATTGCTCTGTTGGCTACCTTAGTGGGTACAGCAGCTACTCTGTATGCACTACGCCACCTCCTCGCCCCAGTCATTTTGACATCTGCTGCATTACAAGACTATTTGAATACCAAAAAGTTACCCGAACTGCCTACAGAATTTGCCGATGAAGCAGGCACATTAATGGCAGATACCTCACAAACTCTTCATAAGTTAGATGAATTAATTCACTACATCAGCAACTACGATGGACTGACTGGATTACCCAATCGGGATTTATTCTGCGATCGCTTGCATCAGATAGTATCCCAATCTGAAAACAACCAGCGGCTGGTAGCAGTGCTTTTGTTGGGTATCGACGATTTCACTGATATGAGTCATACAGTGGATCGGGAAACCTTAAATTTGCTGTTAAGAGCAGTTGCCCAACGTTTGACAACCTGTATGGGTCAAACAGAGATTTTGGCTCATGTGAGTGGAGATGAATTTGCGATCGCGCTAACGGAAATTCCCTGCTTTGAGAGCGCGATCAAGCTATCCCAGTTGCTAGTAAGTACGCTGGCAAAACCCTTCTTTTTAGAGGGAAACTCGATTCGGATTACCGCCAGTATTGGTATCGCGATTAATGACCTAGGAGATCGCAATGGTGTGGATAAACTGTTGCAACAGGCTCGTCTGGCGCTATATCAGGCGAAACAACAAGGACGTAGCCAATATCAGTTCTATTCGCCAGAAGTGAATGCTCAGTTGCAGGAACGACTGGTATTAGAAAATGAATTACATGGAGCGGTTGAGCGCAACGAAATGGTGGTTTATTACCAACCCTTGATTGATTTGCATACCAGAAAAATCACGGCAATGGAAGCCCTGGTTCGCTGGCAGCACCCGACGCTAGGGTTGGTTTCTCCAGCTAAGTTTATTCCCATTGCAGCAGCAAATGGTTCGATCGTGCAAATTGGGGAATGGGTTTTGCGAACTGCTTGCGCCCAAACTCGTGCTTGGCAGCTTGTCGGATTCCCTCCAATTCGGATATCGGTAAATCTGTCAGCTCGACAGTTTGAACAACCAAATCTAGTCGAAGTCGTCAACCAAACCCTTGAGGAAACCGGGTTAAAAGCATCTTACCTAGAACTGGAAGTGACTGAAAGCCTCCTCATGGGGGACGTTCAGCGATCTGTTAACACTTTAGAGCAATTACGAAACCTGGGTATCTTGCTGGCTTTGGATGATTTTGGCACCGGCTATTCCTCTCTGAACTACTTGAAGCGCTTTCCCGTTACCATGCTCAAGATCGATCGGTCATTTGTGCAGGATGTGACATCTAATCCTGATAGCGCCGCTGTAACCGATGCCATCATTGCCCTCGCAAAGAGCCTGCGGTTGAACATTACAGCAGAAGGCATAGAAACCCAAGAACAGCTTGACTACCTGCAAAGACGGGGGTGTGAAGAAGGTCAGGGGTTCTACTTTAGCCGTCCTGTCCCCGCTGATGCGATCGCCCAAATGCTCCAAGAAACTTCTCAGCAAACGATCGCAGCCTAGAGAAAATCTGGCTAGCTATTGGACTGCCTCTCTTAATCTCTAGCGATCGCACTTGTTTCGTATTGGGTGAGTGCGATCGCTTTTGGCGTGCAACCACATCCACAACAGCTCCTAGTCTTCCACGCCTTCTTCTGGCGCAGAGCGATCGGGAGCCTTCGGTTTGGCTCTCATGAATTCCTATGCAAATAAACAAGACTTTTGGTTGCATTGCAGAAGCTGCTCAATCTTTCTAATGGAATCTTTGTGCGCCTGCGGCTTTTTGTGTCGATGAATTACGAGATCGATATTGATACACTAAGCATGTAGGGATGAGTTCACCCCATGCCAGAAGCCAAACCTAGAGCGATCGCCAAGGAAGACGATCTCATCCAAATCTGCGATCGCTCACCAATTCTCACAAGTCTTCATGCGGGATGGAATGGCATTTTTCTGGGACATTTCCGCACACCCGCCTTTGAATCTCCTGAAGTTTGCAGTCCCTTTTGGCATGGTCTTCTCATTTTCCCAAAAACCGATGCTCCAATTCAGGCACGGCGAACCCTAGACGGAAAAATTCGGCATGAGCAAGTCGTTGAAGGGGATATAGTCATTACTCCTGCCCAAGTTAGTCATCGTTCTTGTTGGAATGCAGAACATGACTTTATCGTTATGGCTATTGCTTCTGATGTTTTCGCTCGTGCTATTGACGAATCGGCTGAATCTTCTAACGTTGAGCTATTGCCTCAGTTCGCCATATCTGACGGGCTAGTTCTGCAAATTGGGCTGGCACTTAAGCAAGTGTTAGAAAACAATCCTCAAGGGAGTCGTCTCTACGCTGAGACGATGGCTAATGCTCTAGCGGTTCACCTGTTACAAAACTACTCAGCACGCCAACCTATTCTACGTGACTATAATGGCGGTCTTTCCAAACACCAATTGCGGCAAGTCATTGACTACATTAATGGGCATCTCGACCGAGATTTAGGTTTAGCGGAACTGGCGAAAATCGTGCAGATGAGTCCCCATTATTTTACTCGCTTGTTTAAACAGTCAACGGGCTTGACTCCGCATCAATATGTGATTCGCCGTCGAGTCGAACGGGCTAAAGAATTACTCCTAAACGGAGAACTCAGTATTGCAGAGGTAGCCTACAGCGTTGGTTTTGCCAACCAAAGCCATCTCAACCGTCACTTGAAACGTCTGCTAGGCGTGACTCCCAGACATATCCGACAAGGATAGCAAGAACGTACAACAAATTGGACGAATCTACAAGACGCTCTGGATTAGAAAGGTAATTCTGAGTAATGTAGAGTTACAAGGTGAGCGGCAAATGGATACCGTTAAAATTCCTTCCGCTATTGTTGGCAGTAGCGCCACAGAAATTACTCAAAAAATTGCGGCTGGAGAACTTTCTGCTAGTGAAGTCGTTGAGGCGCACATTCAACGCATTGAAGAGGTTAATCCTCGCTTAAATGCTGTTATTATCCCTCTATTTGAGCAAGCGCGATCGCAAGCAAAAGCTGCTGATGAAGCTCGTTCTAGGGGAGAAACACTCGGACTATTACACGGAGTTCCCATCACTATCAAGGAGTCCTTTGATGTAGCGGGAACTGTCTCCAACATGGGAGTCTCCGCCCTCAGTCAAACGGCAAAGCAGGATGCGCCACTGGTCAAAAGACTGCAACAGGCAGGAGCGATTATTTTAGGCAAAACCAATGTCCCCCAGTTGCTAGCATCGAACGAATCGGATAATCCCGTCTACGGTCGCACCTTGAATCCCTGGAATCCGGAACGCTCTCCAGGGGGAAGCAGTGGCGGTGAGGCGGCGATTATCGCAGCTTTGGGTTCGTGTCTTGGCTTGGGGAGTGATATTGGTGGGAGTGTCCGGATGCCTGCCCATGCTTGTGGGATTTGCAGCCTCAAACCGACATCGAGTAGGTTATCGATGGTCGGTCACATACCCCTGTTGCCGGGTCAAGAAGCGATACTGGCACAACCCGGCCCAATGGCACGGAGTGTCGCTGACTTGAACCTGGCGATGAAGGTTCTGGCGGCACCGGGACAGGAAGCGTTTGACCCTAGTATTCCTCCCGTACCTTGGCGCGAACCGTCTGATGTCAAAGTGGAGAATTTGCGAATCGCTTTTTTCACTGACAATGGCATCATTACTCCTTCCCCTGCCGTGCGACGTGCGGTGAGAGAAGCTGCTGTTTCGCTTGAAAAACGTGGTGCGATCGTCGAAGAGTGGACACCTCCAGACTTGCTTAAAGCTTTACAGTTATACCTCCAACTCTATGGTGCAGATGGCTTAGTAACCTCGAAAAGGCAGTTAGGTAACAGCAAACGGCATCCACAAATTAATCAGACCATTCAAACAGCTTCTCTGCCAAAACCTTTACTCAGAGTTATTGCCGCAATTTCTGGATTGATGGGTCAGTCGCTCATCGCTAAGCTTTTCCCTTATATGGGCGAAGTATCCGTCAGCGAATATTGGCAAACGATTGATGAACGTAACCGCTACCGTGCAGCTTTTATGGCAGCAATGGAAGCTAAGCAATTGGATGCGATACTCTCTCCAGTTTGCGCTCTGCCAGCACTGACTCATGGCAGTAGTAATTATTTACTCCAGGATGCGACTTATACTATCCCGTACAATTTACTGGGTATGCCCGCAGGGGTGGTATCCGTCACGCGGGTGCGTCCGGGTGAAGAAAGCGATCGCTTACTTAGTACACAGTTAAGTGAGCAAACAGCTTCCAAAGTAGAACAAGGGAGTGTTGGGTTACCTGTGGGTGTACAAGTTGCAGCGCGTCACTGGCGTGAAGATATTGTTTTAGCGGTGATGGCGGCAATAGAAGAACATTTCCAGTCGCAACCTGACTATCCGATTCATCCACCTGTTTAGGTTAGGCTGACATCTCCCTTGACCCCTATTTTCAAGAGAGATCGCAGTTATCGCTCTTGTGTCACTCCAGGAAAATAAAAATAGTAGCCAATGGATGAAAGCCCTACTTAATGGACAATCTAGCGATCGCTTGCCTGATAGAAACTCATGTCATAGGCTCAAATGCTAAAACTAGCTTGCTGTAATGGTTTCAGCTTTCGCTCCGGTGAGAGTGATAAAAGAGCGATATATCCTCGATCCTTAGATGAATATTAGAAAAAATACTAGCCTGTTGGCTGCGATACTAAGTTGTTGGAGCAAAGAAATCACTAGAGTCAGACAAGTCAATTTCAAGAAGCCTTGAGTGTTGTCAACAGACATTGATTATCTACCGAGAGATTAAAGACCGTTAAAGTGAAGGGTCAGCATTGGGTAATTGGCGAAATGTTTACGCTTCCCTGGGCAACTCGGCCAAGGCGATTGAGTACCATCAGCAGTCGTTGACCATCGCCCGTAAAGTTCATGACTGCCAAAAATGGAGACCCAAACATGATTAAACTCCCTGGAATTAAAGTTTTAGCCCAAATTTACGAAAGTGCCAATTCCCTGGTCTACCGAGGAATTAGAGAACAAGATAACCAACCGCTGATCCTGAAAGTCCTCAAAGAAGACTATCCTACCCCTGCCGAACTTGTCCGTTACCAGCAGGAATATGAAATCACCCGTAGCTTTGAACTAGGGGGAGTTGTGAAGGCTCACGAGCTACGAAAACATAACAACACACTGGTAATACTATTAGAGGATTTCGGTGGAGAATCCTTAGAGAGATTACTCGAAAAAAGACAGTTTACCTTATTAGAATTTCTCCAAATTGCCATTCAGATCGCTGAAACTCTGGGAAGAATTCATCAGTCAAACATTATCCATAAAGATATTAACCTGTCCAATATTGTTTTAAACCCTCAAACCGGAGAATTAAAAATTATTGACTTTGGCTTGTCCACAGTCTTGTCCAGGGAAAACACTGCCTTAAAAAGCCCTAATGTTTTAGAAGGAACGTTAGCTTATATTTCTCCCGAACAAACAGGCAGGATGAATCGAGCAATCGATTACCGCACTGATTTTTACTCGCTCGGAGTTACCTTTTATAAAATATTGACAAATCAATTGCCTTTTGATGCTATCGATGCAATGGAGTTGGTTCATTGTCATATTGCTAAACAACCCATCCCACCCCATATAATTAATCCCGAAATTCCTCTGGTCGTTTCAGAACTCGTGATGAAACTCCTGGCGAAAACAGCCGAGGAACGATACCAAAATGCTCTAGGCATTAGAGATGATTTGGTGATATGTCTAAGGCAACTAGAAACAGATGGGAAAATTGAAGATTTTGTTTTAGGTGAACAGGATATTTCTAATAAATTTCAAATCCCGCAAAAGCTCTATGGTAGGTCAACTCAAATTGAAACGTTACTCGCAGCTTTTGAGCGAATCACTCATGGTACTAGCCAACTTATGCTCGTTGCTGGATATTCCGGGATTGGTAAATCAGTATTAGTTCAAGAAATCTATAAACCAATTACTGAACGACGCGGTTATTACATTTCTGGTAAATTTGACCAGTTCCAGCGAAATATTCCTTACAGTGCTATCGTCAGTGCATTTCGAGAATTAGTTCGACAACTGCTAACTGAAACGTCTGAACAACTGCACCTATGGCGTGACAAACTCGTATCAGCATTAGGAGTAAACGGACAAATTATTATTGATGTTATCCCCGAAATCGAACTGATTATTGGCAAGCAACCAGCCGTCCTAGAGCTAGCAGCAAGTGAATCCCAAAATCGGTTTAACTTAGTCTTTCAAAACTTCATTCACGTCTTTTGTCAACAACAGCATCCCTTAGTTATCTTTCTAGATGACTTACAGTGGGCAGATATCGCTACTCTGAAATTAATGCAGCTAATGATGACCGATGTAGATACTTCGTATCTACTGCTGATTGGGGCATATCGGGATAATGAAGTTAGTGCAGCCCATCCCTTAAAAATAACCTTATCAGACATTCAAAAATCTGGAGCAACTGTAAATTCTATCTTGCTCTCGCCGTTAGATTTAACTTGTATCAATCAATTAATTGCTGATACGCTTAAGTGCGACGCTGAAAGGGCAAAGCCATTAGCCGAATTAGTGCTTGCCAAGACTCAGGGTAATCCGTTTTTCCTGAAAGAGTTTCTCCAGTCGCTTTATACAGAAAACCTATTAGATTTCGATTTTATCAGTAGCAGTTGGCAGTGGAATTTAGATCAAATTCAAGCACGAGGTATTACTGATAATGTCGTTGAGTTGATGACTCAAAAGATTCAAAAACTACCAGAACTGACGCAAGAAGTATTAAAAACGGCTGCTTGTATCGGGAACCAATTTGATTTAAAAACTCTCTCAAGTGTAGGTGAAAAGCCGCAAAAAGAAACGGCTTCCGAGCTCTGGTCAGCCGTGCGAGAAGGTCTAATTGTTCCAGTGGGAGATGATTACAAATTTCTGCAAACAGACCGAAATGGGGATGAATTCAAGGTAGCTTACAGGTTTGTCCACGATCGCATCCAACAAGCCGCCTACTCTCTCATTCCCTCACACCGCAAGCAAGCAAGCCATCTGCAAATCGGTCAACTACTCCTGAATAGTACCCCACTCCAGCAGCAAGAGGAAAAAATCTTTGACATTGTTAATCAATTGAATTTCGGCAGCAATCTGCTTGAAAACCAGCAGCAGCGAGATGAATTGGCAAAGTTAAACCTAATAGCTGGCAAGAAAGCAAAAGCCTCAGCCGCTTATCAACCCGCCCTTACCTACCTAACAAACGGCTTAGATTTGTTGAACCCCTCTGAGTCCTTCCTTAGCAAGGGCGGAAGTGAAGGCGGGTCAAGTTGGCAGACGCAGTACGATACTACACTTGCTCTGTATGTAGAAGCCGCAGAAGCCGCCTATTTGTGCGGTCAATTCGATGAAATGGAGAGATTAGTTCCAGTCGTGCTGCAACAGGGCAAAGGACTACTGGATAAAGTGAAAGTTTATGAAGTTAAAATCTCTGCTTATCTAACGCAGAACAAGCCATTAGAAGCAGTGGATACTGGACTAACAGTTCTGAAGCTGTTGGGAGTAAGTTTGCCTAAAAAGCCCAGTAACTTAGATGTCTTACTCGGTTTGATGGGGACAAAGTTAGCCTTGCTAGGGAAACGAATTGAGGACTTAATCGAATTACCGGAAATGACTGATCCTGATAAGTTGGCAGCAATTCGTATTCTATCGAGTGTAAGTTCTGCTTCCTATATAGCTGCTCCTAACCTATTACCGCTGGTTATTTTGAAAGGTATCAATATATCAGTCAAATACGGTAATGCTTCCTTCTCAGCAGTGATGTATGCAGCTTATGGGTTGATTCTTTGCGGAGTATTAGGAGACATTGAACCAGGCTACAAATTTGGCAACCTAGCTTTAAGTCTATTAGAGCGGCTCAATGCTAGGAAAGTAAAAGCGAAAACAGTCGCTATTGTTAATTACTTTATCAGGCATTGGCAGGAGCATGGAAGGCAGACATTACAGCCTTTACTGCTCGCCTACTCGAGCGGACTAGAAACAGGAGATTTAGAATATGGGACATATTCCATATTGTGGAACTCCTACAATTCCTATTGCATGGGGCTGGAGTTAGCTGTTGTTGAGCGGGAGGCAGCCAAATACAGTGATACTATCCAAAAATTAAAGCAAGAGCGAAACTTTCATTACATTAACCTAAATCGGCAGAGGGTTCTGAATCTGATGGGGCAATCGAAAAATCCCTGCCTTTTAATTGGTGATATTTATGACGAATCGAAAAGACTACCCCTTGATATTGAGGCGAATGATCAAACCCTACTTTTTCATACATATCTTGAAAAATTGACACTTTGTTACCTATTTGGAGAGTACGAGGAAGCGCTAGACAATGCGGCACTAGCGGAAAAATATATAGATAGTGCAGCAGGGATGTTGACGACTACGTTATTTTACTTTTACGATTCGCTTGCAAGAGTTGCTGTGTATTCTTCCTCCTCAAAATCCCAGCAAAAACGCCTATCTCGAAAGGTGCAATCTAACCAGAAAAAGTTTAAAAAATGGGCGCATCATTCCCCAATGAATCATTTACATAAATTTTATCTTGTAGAAGCAGAACGGCACCGATTTCAAGGGTCAGAGGTTGTGGCAATGGACTATTACAAAAAAGCTATTGCTCTTGCTAAAGAACATGAATACATCAATGAAGAAGCACTAGCACACGAACTCGCCGCTAAGTTTTATCTCGCTTTAGATCAAGATAAAATCGCGCAAGTCTATATGCAAGATGCCCGTTATTGCTATCTCCGCTGGGGTGCAACAGCTAAAGTTAACGATTTAGATACGCGCTATCCTCACTTATTACAAAGAAAGCCCTCGAACAGGGGAACACTTAGCACTAAGCTATCTACGCCGCCTACCACAACAGGAAGTAGCACTTCCTCTGAACTGGATTTGATCGCAATCATGAAAGCTTCGCAAACTCTATCTGAAGAAATTATGCTAGATAAATTACTGGCAAAATTGATGCGGATTATTATTGAGAATGCCGGAGCGCAAACGGGCTTTTTGATTCTGGAAAAGAAGGGAAAATTGCTAATTGAAGCTGAAGGAGCTGCGGATAAAGATGGCGTGACTGTGTTGCAGTCAATCCCCGTCCAGTCTATATGGGAACCTGATGATGAACTTCTGATGTCTCACACAATTGTTAACTATGTGGCTCGTACGCAGGAAAGTGTAGTCTTGAACGATGCTGCTAATGACCCTAAATTTGCTCATTCTCCCTATATCAAAGTACATAAGCCTAAATCAATTTTGTGTTTCCCTCTCCAACATCAAGGTAAACTGGCAGGAATTATCTATTTAGAAAATAATCTAACCACAGAGGCTTTTACTCCTGATCGCGTAGAAGTCTTAAATCTACTTTCCTCTCAGGCGGCGATTTCCATTGAAAATGCCCGTCTCTACAGCAACATGACAGAACTCAATCACGCGTTTGAGCGCTTTGTCCCGCGTCAATTCCTCCAATTATTGGATAAAGAAAGTATTATTGATGTTAAATTAGGCGACCAAGTTCAACAGGAAATGTCGGTACTCTTTTCCGATATTCGCGACTTCACAACTTTATCGGAAAGTATGAACCCTCAAGACAATTTCAAATTTATTAATTCCTATTTGTCTTACATGGAGCCAGCCATTATTGAAAATCAAGGATTTATTGATAAATATATTGGCGATGCAATTATGGCTCTATTTAGTGGCGAGGCAGATAATGCAGTGAAAGCAGGAATTGATATGCTGCATCGTCTTACCGACTATAATCAACATCGCACCGCTTCTGGATACGTGCCGATTAAGATTGGCATTGGCATCAATACAGGTTCTTTAATACTCGGTACGGTTGGGGGAAAAAACCGGATGGATAGCACGGTGATTAGTGATGCAGTGAATTTAGCATCGCGGATAGAAAGCTTGACTAAAAAATATGGGATTTCGCTGTTAATTAGCCACCAAACTTTCCAGTCTTTGCCAGATTCTAACCAGTATGCTATCCGTCTTATTGATCGCGTAAAAGTTAAGGGAAAATCAAAAGCGGTATCGATGTTTGAAGTTTTCGATGCCGATCCGCCGGAGACTTATGAGGGCAAGGTAGCCACGAGAACGCTATTTGAAGAAGCTTTGATACTCTACCATTGGCAAAAGCTTAGAGATGCTGAGCGATTATTTGCTGAGTGCCTGCGCCGCAATCCTACAGATAAAGCAGCTCAAATTTATCAACAGCGCTGCACTCAACCCGATTAGGACTAGGCAAAAATAGAAGGTTGGTGCAACCTAGGGCAACTCTGAGTTGGAATTATTGATATGTATAGGTTTCAGCCTTTGTCTCTTTACTGATGAATGATACCCGTTTTCACCGCTTGTTATCGCTCTTTTGTCACTCTCGCCTGAGCGAAAGCTGAAACCCTTACACCAAGCTAGGTTTAGCATTTGAGCCTATGACATGAGTTTCTATCAGGCAAGCGATCGCTAGATTGTCCATTGAGTAGGGCTTTCATCCATTGGCTACTATTTTTATTTTCCTGGAGTGACACAAGAGCGATATATTAGAGCGATCGCTCTCTTCGGCTTTTGTTATGGAGGATTGACGCTGAATCTTGCGATCGCAGTGGGCATTATTCACACCCTAGAAGAAATTGCGATGACGTTAATCCTTCCTCAGTGGACTTATGATGTATTGAGTATCGTTCATACACTCTCGACTGCACCAATCTTACTGAAGAGAAAGCGATGCTGTGAAAGCCACCGCTACTTGATAGCACCTTGTATTATAGTATCCGTGCTAAAAACATCCAGCCCATGATACTAGAGGTTGCAATCCTTGATGTTAAGCCCAGTATGGTTAATGAGTTTGAAACGGCTTTTAAAACAGCTTCAACCATCATTGCCTCCATGCCAGGGTATATTTCTCATGAACTCCAACGTTGCTTAGAAACCACGAACCGCTATATTCTACTTGTGCGCTGGCAGACGTTAGAAGATCACACCATTGGGTTTCGACAATCGCCAGAGTACCAACAGTGGCGTTCCTTGTTGCATCACTTCTATGACCCGTTCCCAACAGTGGAACACTATGAAGTCGTTGCTTTTCGCTAGCCATCTACCCGACGAATTGGAATTTGGATTTCACTGCGCTTGGCAGGTTCGGGGACATAGGGAGCATCGTAGAAGAAGCGGCGAGGTGAGCCAACAACGGTGTACTCCGGGTGCTGCGCTAACCACTCCCGTAATCGCTCTATGTTCTTTTGGTAGCTTACGTAATCGTAACTGCCTTTTAGCCCAAGGCTGACGACTGTCATGGGTGCGATGTCTTCTACCTGAATGTTTTGTGCAATCTCAGAAGGGTAGATGTCAGTGCTGCGGTAGAGGAATGAAACAAGCGCTTCACCCCGTTCATTGGATGCGCCCATCTCACTGGCTTCTAGGGTGTTAACTGGATAACGGGTTTCTACCGGAGCCGTCATGGAGATATTGTTAGAGCTGATGTGGCGATAAAGAGGGTCAAAAGCTCTATTAGCTGCCATTGAGAGTTCTCCTGAATAGCGAACTGTGGCAGAACGGTATGCGGGATATTGTTTGACTTCAATTTGCCCTTCTGGTGTTGGAGGTGGAAATCCTTCTGGCAAGGGAGCGGCGGTAGCACTGTAGGCGAAAAATGCGATCGCAACTACTACCAGGATTCCTACGGGGAATAATATGTTCTCTAGCTTCACAGGGAACCTCAGAAATTCATCCTATTCTCAGTCTGGCAGTTTTTCATGCGAGCAGGGTTTCACCTTCCTTGCACAGCGCAATCATGCGATCGCAATTCCCTCTCGACACAGTACCTATCTTACCTTTACCCATCAGCTCCGAACCTAAGGAATAGCGTGTCTATAACACGATCGTCCAAATCAATTAGCTTCAGCCATGCTAGCGTCAAGCATTTGCCACGTCATCTCCTGACCTGCCCGTAAGGGCACAAGTCCGGATTCAGTAAATGGCAATTCATCGGGAACGCGCCAGGTCGTTCTGGTCAAGGTAATCTGTTCGGTATTGCGCGGAAGTTGATAAAAATCTGGCCCATAGAAGCTAGCGAAAGCTTCAAGTTTATCGAGTGCATCAACGCTCTCAAAAGCTTCTGCATATAACTCCATAGCATGCAGAGCCGAATAGCAACCCGCACAGCCACAGGAACTTTCTTTGCCATTGCGGGGATGGGGAGCGCTATCGGTGCCTAGAAAAAACTTAGGATTGCCAGAAGTTGCCGCTTGCAAAAGTGCCAGACGATGATCCTCTCGTTTCAGAATTGGCAGGCAATAGAAATGGGGGCGAATGCCACCTTGAAATAGGATATTGCGGTTAAATAACAGATGTTGTGGCGTAATCGTTGCAGCGATATTGTTGGCAGACAGGACATACTGCACAGCATCTGAGGTGGTAGCGTGTTCAAGCACCACGCGCAGGTTGGGAAATCGCTGCTTGAGAGGGATCAAATGTTGCTCAATAAACACTTTCTCGCGATCGAACATATCAACATCTCGATCGGTTACTTCTCCGTGCAGCAATAAAGGCAGGTCTACCTGCTGCATCGCTTCAAAGACGCGATCGCACTGACGAATGTCCGTCACGCCGAAGTCTGAGTTGGTCGTTGCACCGGCTGGGTAGTACTTGACCGCTTTGACAAACTGGGATTCTTTAGCCCGGATAATTTCTTCGGGGCTGGTGTTGTCGGTGAGGTAGAGCGTCATCAGTGGCTCAAACTGTTTGCCAGCCGGAATCACTGCAAGGATGCGATCGCGATAGGCCGCAGCATCCGCTACCGAGCGTACTGGGGGCTTCAAGTTCGGCATGATGATAGCGCGGGCAAACTGACGCACCGTATGGGGCAGAACCGCTTTCAGCGCTGCACCGTCACGTAGATGTAGATGCCAGTCGTCGGGTCGGGCGATCGTAAGCTTTTGCATCACTCAATTATAAAACTGCGAGTGCTTTAGCAAGGAAGTCACAAGCTAACAACGCCCAGGCACACTGCCTACCAACAGATAATCGGTTTGATGCAGAGGTTACTTGCGGCAGGTGATGGGCACTGCTAGCCTACTTTTATACCCCACGCTAGAGCAGTAAGCCTTTACCTTCCTTTCATAGCTATGAGCAACGACGCGATCGCACTTTATGAACCAATCAACCTTCTGAAACAGGTTGACGAAGATATTTGGATCGTAGATGGTTCCATCGTGCAGATGGCAATGTATGGAGCAAAGGTGCCCTTCCCAACCCGAATGACGATTGTGCGACTGAGCACTGGTGACCTATGGTGCCATTCACCAACAGAATTGACTCCAGAACTGAAAGCTCAAATTGACTCCCTCGGTTCACTGCGCCACCTCATTTCGCCCAACAAAATTCATTACGCCCATATCGGTGCTTGGACTAGCGCCTATCCAGAAGCTGTAGCATGGGCATCTCCAGGTGTTCGCGATCGTGCCGCGCAGCAGAAAATTGCCGTGGATTTTGATGCTGACTTGGAAGATGAACCACCACGTGAGTGGGTAGCAGACCTAGACCAATTAATCTTTCGTGGCGGTCGATTTATGGAAGAAGTCGTCTTTTTCCACCGCAAGAGTGCCACTCTCATCCTTGCCGATCTCATCGAAAACTTTGAACTAAATAAAGTGAGCCAGCAGTTGCATTGGCTACTTAAATTAGGGGGTGTTGCCGATCCGGATGGAAAACTCCCATTGGATTTGCGAATGACATTTCTCGGGAAAAAGGAACAGGCACGTAGCTGTTTACAGCGAATACTTCAGTGGAACCCTGAAAAAGTTATCCTATCCCACGGTCGTTGGTATGAGAATAACGGTACTGCTGAGTTACGGCGTGCTTTTCGCTGGCTTGAATAACGTTTAGACGACAGCAAGCTAACACTTTAATGAAGCGGATAGTGTAAAGGATCTCATGCTTAGTTTCACTGGTATCTACCGTCGCTCACTTTTGCCGTTAGCCAGCAAGCATTTAGGCCGTTATTAAACTAAATTGTCTAACTGAACGTATTGTAAAGGGCTAGGTTAAGCATTTCTAAAAGCATTTAATATCGCTTGCATTACTTTTCCTGAGCCTCTTGCTTAAAGCTTATTGTCCTTCAATTTATTGGGTTGCCTAAAACGATTTTTACCAGCAATACGCAGGAGCCGCAAGAATTTTGGACATTCAAAATGGTTAGGCGCAGTGCAAGCTGCCGCGTGGCGGAGACCATCGCGCATCGCAGTCAGTTCTTTAATCTTTTTATCCAACTCATCTGCCTTCGCTAAGAGCAGCGTTCTATTGATTTCAGGGACTTCAGGCGTAAACATTTCACGAATCTCATCGAGGGAGAAACCGGCGCTACGCCCCAAGGAAATCAAAGCGAGCCGTTCTATAACACTGGCATCAAAGAGCCTCCGTAAGCCATTTCTGCCGTTCGACTGGATCAGTCCTTTTTCCTCATAAAATCGTAGCGTTGAGGTCGGTAATCCAGAAGCCTTTGAGACCTCAGTGATATCCATGATTTTCTTGGTGCAACGACTGCTTGACTTCAAGTCAACTTGAAGTTGTATCGTATATTCAAACACAAATAAGCACAAGGCTGACGCGATCGGTTTGTGGCAGATGATGGATACCTTGAGCAATGGAGGCGTTGATATGGAAGCAAGTTTTTGGCAGCGAAAATGGGAAGCGGGAGATATTGGTTTTCACCAAAGTGAGGCAAACCCATTCCTTGTCGAACATTTTGAAAAATTAAATGTGGCGAAGGGCGGTCGTGTATTTCTACCGTTGTGTGGCAAGACGCGCGATCTTGCATGGTTGCTTAATTGTGGTCATCGAGTGGTTGGTGCAGAGTTAAGCGAACTTGCAATTAACGAATTGTTTAACGACCTGGGAGTCAAGCCAAAAATCTCCAGAGTTGGTAAATTAACCCACTACTCCGCCAAGGATATCGACATATTTGTTGGCGATATTTTTGATGTGTCTGCTGAAGTTCTTGGGCCGGTTGACGCGGTATATGACCGCGCAGCGTTGGTTGCAATGCCTGAAAATAGGCGTCATCAATATACGTCACACTTGATGGAAATCACCCACGCGGCACCGCAGTTGCTGATTTCTTACGAATACAATCAACAACTCATGGATGGCCCCCCGTTCTCAGTCGGTGAAGCAGAAGTAAAACACCATTATGCGTCTGCTTATCAATTGAACTCTGTTGAAAGCAGGGAAATCACTGGTGGATTAAAGGGAAAAGTTGCAGCAATTGAGAGGATTTGGTTGCTTCAAAAATTCTAAAAAGTTAGGTTGATATGCTGAGTATTGAATGGATGTTGTTATACATCCTGTTGGGTTTCTTTGTCGGTTTTATGGCAGGCTTACTGGGTGTGGGTGGCGGTGGAATACTCGTTCCCTTGCTGGTATCCATTTTTAGTAACCAGGGTATCAGTGCAGATAACGTCGTTCATTTGGCGTTAGGAACAACATTGGCTTGCACGATCATTTCTTCAATCGCAAGTATTCGCGCCCATGCTGCTCAAGGAACTGTATTGTGGAAGGTGGTTTACGGGATGGCACCCGGCATTGTGGTGGGTGCCTTTCTGATTACCCGCATCGCCGCCAAGGTCAACTCAGCTTACATCGCTATATTCTTTGCGCTGTTCATGGCTCTGGTCGCAGGTCAGATGTTTCTGAATTGGCGACCGAAAGCTAGCCGCAAGTCGGCGAAGTTTCGTGGCTTATTTCTAGCGGGGACAGGCATTGGATCGGTATCTGCTCTTGCTGCGGTTGGTGGTGGTTTTTTAGCAGTCACTTACCTCAGCTACCAGAATATGGAGATGAAAAAGGCGATTGGTACTTCATCTGCAATTGGATTTCCCATTGCGATCGCAGGTACTGTTGGGTACATAATGACTGGCTGGTCTCAAACATTGAGCGTTCCCTATACGATTGGCTTTATCTATGTGCCAGCTTTTTTGGTAATCGCGATCGCAAGTTCGATTGCAGCTCCCTATGGTGCTCGCTACTCTCATCGTTTACCTGAGACTCATTTGAAGAAGATATTCGCCGTTCTCTCGCTCATTCTGAGTATCAAGATGCTTTTCTCAGTTGTTTAGTGTTGACCTAAAAGTGTGTTCCTAATTAGTGGGCAGATGCTGTGACCGCCAGTAGGATGGGGACAGAGTGACCTGTTCATCGCTCCACCTAGCTCTAGACGCTGATGCATACCTACACGCTGTCGGGCACTGATTTGAGAGTTTCGCGAGTTGCCTATGGCTGCATGAATATTGGCGGCACTTGAGATGATACACCGCTTTCTACAGATGTGAGGGAAAGTGCATATCGGGCTATTCAGGCAGCTCTGGAAACAGACATTACCCTGTTTGACCATGCAGATATTTACACGCGGGGCAAGTCAGAGCAGGTGTTTGGTGATGTGCTCAAAGCCTCGCCAGGTTTGCGTGAGCAAATTGTGCTTCAGTCGAAGTGCGGTATTCGTTTCGCGGGAGATCCTCAGCCAAGCGACCCCCAGCGCTACGACTTTAGCTATGAGCACATCGTCGCGTCAGTGGAAGGCAGTTTGCAAAGACTGCAAACCGACTACCTCGATATTCTGCTGCTGCATCGCCCCGATCCGCTGGTAGAAACCGAGGAAGTCGCGCGAGCCTTTGATGCCTTGCAGACATCGGGCAAGGTGCGCCACTTCGGGGTCAGTAATCATACAGCGGGGCAGATTGAGCTATTGCAAAAGAGCGTGGGGCAACCGCTGCTGATCAATCAGGTGGAGCTAAGCCTGTTGCACTCGTATTTGATTGACGAGGGCATTGTTGCAAACATGTCTGGCGTCAGCTCGGCCTTGGCAACCGGAACGCTGGACTACTGCCGCAGCCACAACATCTTGATACAGGCTTGGGGACCGCTAGCAGGGGGCAAGCTTTTCAAATCCAACGCAGAAGCCGATCCGGCGTTGAGCAAGACGGTTCAGCTCGTGAGTCTGTTGGCTGAAGCAAAGCAGACAAGTCGTGAAGCCATTGTTCTCGCTTGGCTGTTGCGCCATCCTGCGGGCATTCAACCGATTGTGGGGTCAACTAAGCCAGAACGGATTGCAGCGTGCGCTTTAGCCGATGAAGTCGCTTTGACGCGGGAAGAGTGGTACTCGTTGTTTACAGCAGCGAGGGGTGGGCGGGTTCCCTAAACAGGGGTGGGGCCGATGCTCTCGATGGAAGTTGCGATCGCACGCTGAGCAGCGGAGCACTCCTTATGCTGCATGTCCGCCCTCTATTATGCAATGCCTATCTTCGCGACGACGGCGAGGCATAGGCGACCTTCTAATATTTGAGTTAATTTTGACCGCTTCACAAAATAATTTACAGTCTCAGGTGCCGCTTACTCAGTATTAGCACAACTCTCAGTATTATTTCAAATTGTAAGGATTTTTACTAAGTTTAGATAGTTTGTGGGCAGCTTAATTAAGCTGAAACATAACTGTTAACTTAAAACTATAAATGTTTGACTTTCATTCTCCTACAAAACAAGGCTCTCAGAGTCAAAAATCCTTATCTTCTCAAGCTAAAACGAAAAAATCACTTGCTCGTCGAACACTTATTCAAATTGCGTTTAGTGTTACGGCTGTTATTGTTGGCTCAACAGCGATTAGCTACTTTCAGATTGTTTCTACTCTCAAGTCGCAGACGTTAGACCAACTCAAGAGTCATGTAATAGAGCGAGGTCAACGAGAACAAAGTATCTTTTTAATGGCAGAAGATAACCATGCCATCTTTAAGGAGGAGTGGCTACGACGCTTGGAAAATACTGATAGCGAAGGCGTAAAAGCTCGCTTCGATCAGCTATTTGTGCGTTTTCCCGATGGGGCAACCCGCAATCGCCCCAACTTGTTCGATGGCAAACGGCAAGCAGGCGTGTTCATTGATAAGCCAGTTCTAATCAATGATGACATTCGCCGTCGCGTAGTAACGTCCTACGATTTAATCAATGCCTATGGTCCACCCTGGCATAATCGCTTTCCGGATCTCTACCTGAATATGCCAGAGAATATTGCTGTTATTTACTGGCCTGATTATCCAACATGGGCACAGGATGCCCCCGTTGGCTTTGACTTATCCAAGGAAGAATATGTGTGGGTTGGTGACCAGAAGCACAATCCAGCCAGAGAAACGGTTTGGTCGGGGGCTCAAATCGATGGGGTTGCTAAAATCTGGATTCTTTCTTGTGTAACGCCTATCTACTCTAATGACAGAATCATCGGTACTCTTGGACAGGATGTATTACTGAATGATTTATTTAAGCGAACGATCGAGGAGCACATTGAAGGCGGTTATAACCTAATTTTTCGAAAAGATGGTCGCCTGATTGCTCATCCGCAATTGATGGAGCAAATTCAGCAACAAAAAGGTGAGTTTAAAATTCTTGAATCAGGAGACACTCAGCTAAAACGTATTTTTGAGGCGGTCACAAATAAAGCAACCGATCAAGTCGTCATCGATAATCCGAACGAGAGCAATTACTTAGCTGTCACTACGCTACAGGGACCTGATTGGTACTTTGTTACTGTTTTACCCAAAGCAATTTTGGCTGAAAAAGCGATCTCGCTAGCTCGCTTTACGTTGTTTCTAGGCTTTGGCTCCCTCATGATTGTTGTAGCAATTGTGTTTTGGGTTTTACGTCGGCGCATTGCAACTCCTTTAGAAGAAATCACTGTTGCAACGAATCGAATTGCCAATGGAGAGTTTCAGGTGGTTCTTGATGACAGCAGCCAAGATGAGTTAGGTCGGTTAGCACAGGCATTCAACACAATGATCCGAGAGGTCGCCGCTAAAACGACAGAATTGGAGGCTAAAACGACAGAATTGGAGGCTAAAACGACAGAATTACAGAGAAACCTGGAGCAGCAGGCTATTTCGGTCAATCAGACGACTGCCACAATGGATGAGTTAAATACCTCTTCTCGGCAAGCGGCTGAACAAGCTGAAGCGGCTGCAACTGGAGCGCGCCAAGTTCTCATATTGATTGATGATAGTGAGCAAAAGAACGGTTCTGGAACTGCTTCTAGCTTAAAAGCGAAGGTCGAACAAATTGGAGAACAAATCTTACACTTTAGAGATCAAACGACTCAAATCAATGCGATTTCTAACTTAGTTAGTGATTTAGCTAACCAAACGAACATGTTGGCACTCAATGCGGCGGTCGAAGCAGTTCGGGCAGGCGAAAATGGTAGGGGCTTTGCTGTTGTGGCTGCTGAGATTCGAAAACTAGCGGATAGAAGCCGTAAATCGGCTGAACAGATTAGTGAACTGGTAGCCAGTATTCAAAAAGCGACGAAAGCTACTGTGGCAGTATCCGATGAAGGCCGTAAAACCGTGGAAGAGATCGTAGATGCAGTCAATACGATTACAGTGAATAGTCAGCAAATCTCTCTAACGGCTAAACAACAGTCGAGCGGAATTCAGCAAGTTGTCAGTGCGATGAATGCTTTGAGTCAAGCTGCAAACCGTGGATAGTCCCAATTAATCCCAATGGAGTGAGCATTTCCAGGCCAGTATTGAATCTGGTGAAGCTTTAGGGAGAACTCCGATTGGAGAAGTTACTGTGGCGTATTTGGAGGTGAATAGCCCTGCTCAAGTAGTAGCACGACAACTATGGATTCGTTTGGGTTTGTTCCATAACTACGCGGTACAACAACGCCCATGCACCCGCCGAACATCAAAATTGATTAGTTGGAATCACAAAGTTATCTGTATCGGCTCAACTGTACCGTTATGCTGCTGAGTCTTCGGTAAAGAGGCAACCAAAGGGCTATCTGTCGATGTTCAGGATTGAATGATTTTGAGGTTTCGGTAGGGCGGCAGGTGAAGGGTATCTGCGGAGCGGTTTAGGCTTTATTGTGGTGCTCAGACCCTTTACCAACTTGATAGGAGGACATCAACGTGACTGATGAACAACATCCCCTGCTGAAAGCATCAGATATCAATTCAATGGATGCATTTGAGTTTCATCATCCGCTTAATCCCAATTCAGAAATTTATTTACGCTTCCTGGGGCGTGCTGTCGGTCTTAAACGCATTGGCGTAACAATTGCTCGCGTACCATCAGGCAAGGAATCTTTCATTTTCCACGCTCACCAGAATGAAGAAGAATGGGTTTACATTTTGTCGGGTCGAGGTATTGCGGAAATTGGAGATGTGGAGTATGAAGTCGAGCCAGGAGACTTCATGGGCTTTGGGCTACCTCAACAACCCCATCATCTTCGTAATCCATTCGATGAAGACCTTGTGTACCTGATAGGTGGAGAAGCAGGACGCTTAGATGTTGGCATTTTTCCTCGGCTTGGTAAACGAGTAATTATGGAGGGTGAGTCAGCTTACATATTTGATGAGTCAGCGCTTCAACTTTTTTGGAGCAGCAAGCAATCTACTGAGGATTGATATCTGTTGGAGTGGTCGCGACATAACAACCCTAGTGCAGCGGCCACTTGTGGAGTTAAATAAAGTGTTGGCAACCGCTGGTCAAGAGTGTTCGGCTGAAATTTGTTCTAAGTACAGCTAGAGTTCATAGAAAAGACTTGAGGGATCACAAAATGCAAAGCCAGAATATAGATTTAATCCGAACCCTCTTTCAAAGCCGCTTAGCGACTCTTGAGCATCTCTTGAAGTCAGCTCAGACTCATTTTTGTGATGACGAGTCGTTCCTTCAAAAGCGCATTGCAGCTGATATGTTTCCCTTCGGTACACAGATTGCTTTCACCTGCAATCAACCACGCAACTTTGCTCTGTGGTGTGATGGCAAACCTGCGAATAATCTAGAGCCAGACGTCATAGCTCTCACACAGGCATACGAACACATAGCAAACACTAAGGAACTTCTTTTGGGTGTTAACGCTGAAGATGCAAAGCTAGCTGAGGTGACGCGCATTAACTTGAGTCAGGACCTCTACGTCGAGTTATCTGGTAATGCCTACGTGAATGAATTTCTAATTCCAAACTTTTACTTCCATATGGTCACAGCTTACGATATTCTTCGCATGGCTGGTGTACCAATTGGAAAACGAGATTACATGCTGCACTTGGTGCCATTAATCAGAAAGAATGAGGCCTAACTATTTAAATGCAGCGGACGGTCAAGAGTCACTCGCTCTAAATTCGGGATTATTGCCGCCGCTGATTTGAGCTGTTATGCTTCGGAACCAGCAGCGACGTACATCAAGCTGATGATCGGTTGAATTTACGCTTAGAAACCCCTAGCAGAGCTTTTCGCTAAGACTAAGCGAAGGTCATAGCGATCGCGGTTCATCACCTTGTCCCACGCCGCCACAAAGTCATTGACAAACTTCTGCTGCGAGTCCACACATCCATAGACTTCCGCCAGGGCGCGGAGCTGAGAGTTTGAGCCGAAGATCAGGTCAACACGGGTCGCAGTCCACTTCAGGTCGCCTGTTTTGCGATCGCTCCCCTCGAACTCATACTCATCTTCAGAGGTCGCCTTCCACGTCGTACCCAGGTCGAGCAGGTTCACGAAGAAATCATTGGTCAGCGTTTCTGGGCGATGGGTGAAGACGCCGTGTTTAGAGCCTCCAAAGTTTGCACCCAGGACGCGCAAGCCGCCCAAGAGAGCCGTCATTTGAGGAGCTGACAGAGACAGCAATTGCGCCCGATCGACCAGCAACTCTTCGAGTGATTCGCTGTGTTTGCCGCTCGTGTAGTTGCGGAACCCGTCCGCCGTCGGCTCAAGTGGAGCGAAGGATTCTACATCCGTTTTCTCTTGCGATGCATCCGTGCGTCCCGGTGTAAAGGGAACCGTCACGTCATGACCGGCATTTTTCGCCGCTTGCTCAATGCCCGCGCATCCGCCCAGAACGATCAAGTCAGCAATCGAAACCCGCTTGCCGCCAGACTGCGAGTTGTTGAACGCCTGTTGGATGCCCTCTAGGGTTTGCAGCACCGTTGCCAACTGGGCTGGCTGGTTGACTTCCCAATCCTTCTGCGGCGCAAGACGAATGCGCGCTCCGTTCGCTCCACCACGCATGTCAGAGCAACGGAAGGTCACCGCCGACGCCCAAGCCGTTGAAACCAGTTGAGAAACAGTTAGTCCCGAAGCCAGAATCTTAGCTTTGAGAGCGGCAATGTCCTGCTCATCTATCAATTCATGATCGACTGCGGGGATGGGATCTTGCCACAAGAACTCTTCCTGAGGAACCTCTGGTCCGAGATAGCGCGATCGCGGTCCCATGTCGCGGTGGGTCAGCTTGAACCACGCCTTGGCGAACTGCTCTGCGAACTCATCCGGGTTATCGTGGTAGCGCTTCGCAATCTGGTTGTAGATGGGGTCCATCTTCATGGACATGTCCGCCGTGGTCATCATGGGGGCGTGCCGTTTTGACAGGTCGTGTGCGTCGGGCACCGTACCCGCACCAGCATCGCCCTTGGGCTTCCATTGCCACGCGCCAGCGGGACTCTTCGTCAGCTCCCAGTCATATTTGAACAGGGTTTCAAGATAGCTGTTGTCCCACTGCGTCGGCGTGGGGGTCCATGCGCCTTCGATACCGCTGGTGATCGCATCGACACCGACACCCGTGTTGAAGGCGTTCTTCCAGCCGAGGCCCTGATCGATGATGGTGGCACCCCCAGGATCGGCACCTACGTGCGTCGCCTCGCCCGCACCGTGACATTTGCCAAAGGTATGTCCACCAGCGGTGAGCGCGACTGTCTCCTCGTCGTTCATCGCCATCCGAGCAAAGGTTTCGCGAATATCGCGCCCTGAGCCGACCGGATCGGGTTCGCCGTCTGGTCCTTCCGGGTTGACGTAGATCAGGCCCATCTGAACAGCGCCGAGGGGATTCAGGAGTACGCGATCGCCTTCGTAACGCTCATTGCCGAGCCAAGCTTTCTCAGAACCCCAGTAGATGTCTTCTTCTGGCTGCCAGACATCCACGCGCCCACCAGCAAAGCCCAACGTTTTGAAGCCCATCGATTCCAAGGCGCAATTGCCTGCGAAGATCATCAGGTCGGCCCACGAAATTTTCTTGCCGTATTTCTGCTTGATGGGCCAAAGCAACATGCGCGCCTTGTCGAGGTTGGCATTGTCAGGCCAACTGTTGAGCGGCTCAAACCGCTGGCTACCCGAACCCGCGCCGCCGCGACCATCGCCAATCCGATATGTGCCGGCGCTGTGCCAAGCCATCCGGATGAAGAGCGGCCCATAATGACCGTAGTCGGCTGGCCACCAGTCCTGGGAGGTGGTCATCAGCTCGTAGATATCTGCCCTCAAGGCAGCTAAGTCAAGACTCTTGAATTCCTCAGCGTAGTTGAATTCCTCACCCATAGGATTGGCTTGGGGGGTGTGCTGGTGGAGGATGCTCAGATTCAAATAATTCGGCCACCAGTCTCGGTTCGACGGCATATGACGAGGCTGAGATTTCTGACCGCCGCCCGTAAATGGGCATCCGCTTCCGCTGCTCATACTATTTTCCTATCAAGATGTGTGGGTCGATTTTTTGATGTACTGCGGGTATTGCCAACAAATAGCACATAGTAATTACTGGAATAATCGATGAACAAATAATCGAAGAGAAATATAATCAACGTTATGATTTGAAACAATGAATTTGTGATTTGCAACAATTAGTGAGTTACCAATAAACCAAGAGTGCGATCGCGTTAGCGAAGCGGGACGTAGTCCAGCGCTGCTGCATTCGCCCTACAGCCCTCCCTTGCATCCTACGGCAGGCGTTACCGAAGCGTCGCGCAGATGGCAACTCTATTAGGTTTGTTAAGTTACTAGCACAGTGTACTCATTGCGATCGCACTGATTGTTCATTATGGAATTGGATCAAACTTTGCCGTAGGTTGAGTTTCCTTCTGTCAACCCAACCTACGGCAAGGGGCGATCGCACTAGACGGACAAGAGTGTTAGTTATGATGCAAGTATTGCCTGCCACAGAGGAATATCTACCGTTACGATTAGTTGACGCCTAGATAAAGTGGAGCTAAGCGCTATGAAAGATACTGCCCAGATTACGGGTTTTCATGCTCATATCTACTTCGATACCTCCAATCGTGATGCGGCGGTGCGTGTACGTGAAGAATTGGGCGCGTCTTTTGAAGTGCAACTCGGACGTTGGCATGATAAACCGATTGGTCCACACCCAAAGGCGATGTATCAAGTTGCATTCTTACCAGAGCAATTTGGCAAGGTTGTCCCCTGGTTGATGCTCAATCGTGAGGGATTGGATATTCTCGTCCACCCCTCAACAGGCGATGATGTGGGAGACCACACCGATCGTTCTCTGTGGTTGGGAGAGAAGCTAGAGCTGAATATCGAGATCCTAAGGGCGATTGGAATCAGCTAATAATGAGACAGCTAGTGGCGATCGCAGTTGTCTATCTCCCCTAATAAGGGTGTTATGGAGCGATCGCACTCCCATTCACAAAGTGAAGGCTAGCCGCATTTTCACACCTCTCGCCCAGTTCGGTACCTAAACTGAGAGCGATCGCCCAGCATCTGATCGTGTACCAGAAGTTGGTTTCCGTAGGCAATTAGCTTGCTTCATTTGTGAGTTGTGACGGTACACTAAACTATCTATTTTGTCTTCGAGCGACAGTAACTCCTCATAATATTCCTGGGTTTCATCCGGTCAATAATTGATTCTTTGCAACGTGCGATCGCTTCTACTAAAAAGGTACGCAGCTCAGCCCTTCGTAACAAACTTTCAAAAAATAGCTGTAGTGCCAGTAAATCTGGGAATACTTATATAGATTACCGAAAGGTACTAGGGAACCTGAAATTCATCCAAAATTAGGAGTTCCGCTCCCTCACCTAAAACTATTTGTCATCGCAGCAAGGAAACTTCCATCAAGATGAGTAAAATTACGCTTTCAGAGCGCGTCCGCTACGGGTTCGATAATTTCATGGCTAGAGGTACTGTTGCTCTGATTGGCGGATTAGCCTTGACCTCTCTAGCCTTTATCTTTTTAATGGGATTCTTGGTCAGCATCACCGGAGTTGCGCCGGAAGGAAGCGATCGCCTTCATCCTCTAGAAGCGATTTGGAGCGTTTTCATGCGGACTCTAGACTCAGGCGCAATGGGCGGCGATACAGGCTGGCTATTTCGGTTTGCGATGCTCTTTGTCACCTTTGGCGGTATCTTCATCATCAGTACCCTAATCGGCATTCTCAGTAGCGGCATCGATACGAAGCTAGAAGACTTACGGAAAGGACGTTCCCGTGTCGTTGAAACCGATCACATTGTAATTTTGGGTTGGTCGCTGCAAGTATTTACCCTCATCTCAGAACTCACCCTTGCTAATGCCAATCGACCCGGTACTTGCATTGTCATTCTCAGTGAAGAGGACAAAGTACAGATGGAAGATACCCTTTCTAATATCTTGGGTAAACGTTCCAAAATTCGCTTAGTTTGTCGCACGGGTAGTCCCAGCAATATTACTGACTTAGGGATGGTTAACGTCCAAACGGCACGCTCAATCGTGATTCTAAGCTCATCCAATGCCCATGCTGATATTCAACTCATAAAAACTCTGCTGGCAATTACCAGTATTCCGCGCAGCGTGTCCCAGCCTTATCACATCGTTGCTCAAGTTCAAGACCCCAAGAGTTCCGACGTTGTTAGTCTAATCGGACGCAACGACATAGAGGTTTTACTGACGAACGATCTCATCTCGCGGATCGTCGTGCAAACTTGTCGTCAATCAGGCTTATCAACGGTTTACATGGAGCTACTTGACTTTAGTGGGAATGAAATCTATATCAAAGCAGAACCAACTTTACAAGGAAAAACCTACGGCGATGCGCTTTTAGCCTACAACGATTCTGCGGTACTGGGAATTAAACACGCTGATGAGACGATCCAGCTTAATCCACCGATCGACAGGTCGTTACAACCCAACGAACAACTTGTTTTGATTAGCGAAGATGACAGTACCATTCATCTGTCTCAACTATCTAATATCCCTATCGATCGTCAAGCGATTCAAGTTAAAGAGAAAAATGCGATCGCTGCCGCAGAAAACACCTTAATTTTGGGATGGAATGACCGGATTTCTACCATTATTCAACTACTCGATCGTTACGTTGCTCCCGGTTCCAGCGTTACAGTCGTTGCTGAGTTTCCAGAGGCTAAGGTCGTATCAACTGAATCGCTCAACTTACAACAACAGACTGTGCGGTATTCTCAGGGAAATCCTACCGAGCGTCAGGTATTAGAAAGCCTCGACTTAACTAAATACAACCATGTTCTCGTACTCTGCAATACTGACTTAGAACCAGAGCAAGCGGATGCTCAAATCTTGATTACATTGCTTTATCTGCGGGATATTGCCGATCGTTATAAGTGCAATTTTCAGGTTGTCACGGAAATTTTAGATTTGCGAAATCAAGCCTTGGCACAAGTGGCTCGCCCGGATGATTTTGTCATCAGCGAACAAATTGTTAGTCGGCTGCTGGCTCAAGTTTCCGAACAGAAAAGCCTCAATGCTGTGTTTGCCGATCTCTTTAGTCCTGAAGGCTCAGAAATTTATCTTAAGCCTGTCAGTGAGTATGTTGCGCTCGATCATCCCGTTAATTTTTACACAGTTGTTGAAGCCGCCAAGCAACGTGGTGAATCGGCAATTGGCTATCGTTGCAAAGCGGATGCTAATAATTCAGGTAGAGCTTATGGGGTGACGATCAATCCCAAAAAAGATCGACTGATTACGTTTGCCCCGCAAGATACGATCGTTCTATTAGCGGAAAACTAAATTTCAGTTTCAATCTTTTTGTATTAATGTACGCGATCGCGATTGACTTTCTCAAAGATTCCGACCCTATCCTGGGACGACTCATTGACCAAATTGGTGCGTGTCAACTGAACCAGTACGAACTGGAGGGAGACTTGTTCTTTTGCCTATCCCGGTCAATTCTCCACCAACAACTTTCCACCAAGGTGGCTAAAGTCATCCACCAAAGGTTTCTCCAGCTTTACCCGGACACTCTGTTTCCTTCAGCGCAAGATGTCCTCGACACGCCGGATGAAGTCCTCCGTGGCGTAGGGATTTCGCGCCCCAAAATCTCTTACCTCAAAGACTTGGCGCGTCATACGATCGCCGGATTGCCCACGCTTGAAGAGTTGGAAGTCATGAACGATGAGGCGATTATCAAGACTCTGACGCGAGTGAAAGGTGTCGGACGCTGGACTGTGCAGATGCTATTGATTTTCCGTCTCAATCGGTGGGATGTCCTGCCCGTGGATGATTTGGGTGTACGTGCAGGCATTCGGAAACTCTACAATCTTGAGGCACTTCCCGACCGCAAAACTACAGAACGTTTCGGACAAAAGTGGAAGCCTTATTGCAGTATCGCTTCGTGGTACTTGTGGCGTAGTTTGGAGCTAAAGCCAGTTTGAGGATTGCTGGAAAAGGGGAGAAGATGCGATCTCTCTCACTGTTCATCCTCTAGATCCAGAGTATGCGATCACCTGTACTGTCGGTACTGTGACAAGGCGCGAGCAAGCCTATAAAAATGAAGGTGTTGAAAAGGTGAAGGTGTCACGGGCAAAGCTGGCGATGGAACTCAAGCAATTAGGCTTTTCGTCGTGCAACTCTTAAACCAATTCTCTGTATAAAATGCGAAAATCTACACGCGAGCCATATGCCAGATTATGACTTCAAGGGATTGTCCCCGTTCGACTTTGAATGCCTTGTACGAGATCTGCTCCAGCAGGAGCTGAACTGCTCACTTGAAAGCTTCACTAGTGGGCGAGATGATGGCATAGATCTGCGCCATAGTCGGGATGCTGCTAAGTCTTTCGTTGTCCAATGCAAACATTTTGCAGGATCGAGTTACGCCAACTTAATCAGTCGTCTCAGAAGGCTTGAACTTCCAAAGGTACAAAAACTAGTTCCGAGGCGCTACATCCTTGCTACATCTCTGGGATTAACACCGCGTAATAAGAAAGAGATTCAAGAGCTATTTAAACCATTTATTCTCAGCCCACAAGACATTTATAGCCGTGAAGATATCAACGCTCTCCTCTCAAAGTTTCCTAGTATTGAAAAGGCTCACTTCAAACTTTACTTAACGAGTATACCAGTACTCGAACGTATACTTCATGCAGGACTTTTCAATCGCAGCAAACAGCGTATTCTTGAAGCACAATCGAAAGCTCGGGTTTATGTTCAAAACGAGACTTTTCAACAAGCATACAAGATTCTCGAAGACCAACACGTCTGTATTATTACAGGGATACCTGGCATCGGGAAAACTAGTCTCGCCGAAATGCTAATTCTTCATTACCTTACTTTGGGCTATGAACCAATTGATATAAGCAGCGACGTAGCGGAAGCTGACCCGGTTTTGAGCGACTTAGGACGCAAAATTTTCCTGTTTGATGACTTTTTGGGTCAGACAAGTATTGTGGAAAAACTTTCACAAAATGCAGATGATCGCCTTGTACGATTTGCTCGCTGGGTCATGCAGTCACCAGATAAGCGTTTCATACTAACGACCCGAGAATACATCTTGGCACAGGCACGTACAATGTATGAGAAGCTCGACAGATTTAAGATCGAGCCAATGAAGTGCATTCTCGACATCGCAGCGTATGCACCTTTGGCTCGCGCTGAAATCCTTTATAACCACCTTTACTTCGCTAACCTGCCTGAAGACTGGAAAGCCACCATTGCGGAGGAACACGCATACAAGAAAATTATTTATCACTTAAATTACAATCCCAGATTGATCGAGGGTATTGTTGAGTTTGCTCGTACAAAATGCAGCGAACCATCGGAATTCTATCGTTTTTTCCTCGACATACTTGATCATCCGCGTCATCTCTGGCAGCATCCTTTCGAGCGACAACTCAACGATGAGATGAGAAACCTAATTTTACTGATCGTAACCTTGCCGACTGAACTCGACGTTCAGGATCTAAAATCGTGTTTTTCGTCATTCATTGCTCAAGATGTAACCTCAAAGACCTGGGAAGATGCTTTACGAATTTTAGAGGGAACTTTCTTATCATTCGATACCTTCTTAATACGAGGTGTCAAAGCTTCAAAAATGCAAGTGGTTCGCCTGCATAATCCATCATTACGAGATTTCCTGCTTGACTACTTAGATGAGCATTCTGGTTTTATTTCTCAGATATTGACACGGGCAAAATTTTTCTATCAGTGTGAGATTCTTTGGTTGTATGCAACTGGCACCAGGAGAATATGGGCGAAGCAGGAGCAACGGTTGGGAATCCATGAATCTTTACGAGCGAAGTCTGGTCTGCTTATAGATGCACTGATACGAACCTTTGAATCACCTGAATGTCAGCTAGTAACGATTGGTGGAGAAGGTCAGAATTATAAGTATAAGAAAACAGTATCACTAGAGTCCCGTCTCGCATCGGTTATTGACGTTGTTTGTGAATTGGAATGTGAGGAGCAGGGAATATGGTTGCGTGAAATGATGAGTAAAATTACACGCTCTTGGAATGCTGGAGAGGGACATAAAAGAGGGACACTCTCACTACTACACTCACTTATCAAGGTGAAGATTTGGGATACAGAAGAGAGGGAAGCAATTCTGAAAGCAGCAGCACGCTGGTATGTGACAAGCCTAGACGATATGTACGACTATGACGACTATGACAGCTTGCGCTTATTTGCCAAGGACTTTCTACCAATTTTTGAAAGTGTTCGCTCCTTAGCTAATCTCTCTTTGTTGGAAAAATGGATAGAGGGGCAAACATATTTTATCAAGTGGTATGCTGAAGATTCAGATACAGCACAAGATACGCTTAACGATACCCTAGAAGTTGCAAATTTATTTCGACTTAAGGTATCAGATGAACTCTTGAATAGTTTAGAGGAACGTATTGCCGAATTGAAAGAAGCTGAGAAGGAGCAAAGTAAACTACGGCAGAGAAAAGATGCTGCTCAGGCGGGGGCAAGCCTTTCAAATCGTGCTGAAATAGATGCCTTGTTTGATTTGTTAAGGATAGAGATCTCGTCAGTTAATAAAAGGGACTAAGTTAACAAACTCTATAATTGTGAGCAAGAGACCCTTAGGTAAGGACATGACGAGGGTCGCTATCTTGGCAGTATCTAATGCAAACGGTGAGAGGCAATATCTGTGGGATCGCATTCTACAATCGTCAAGCGATCGCTCATCCTAGAATTCACGAGAACAATATTTCTCAGCTACTCGCAGCATAGCTGCCAAACTTTTTTCCACATCAGCATCAGTTGTTGCCCAAGACGAAACACTAATTCGCATTGCCGTCTGCCCTTGCCAAACCGTACTGCCACACCAACAAGTCCCCTCGGTTTGAATATCAGCAATCACTCGATGAGTTGTTTCTGCATCCCCAAAAGACACTAAGACTTGATTCAACACCACATCGTTGAGAACTTGGTATCCAGCAGCTTTTAACTCCTTGGCAAAGTGTCTGGCATGGCGACAGGTACGCTCAATTAAATCTGCCAATCCAGAGCGACCGAGCGATCGCAAAGCTGCCCACACTTCAACACCACGCGCACGTCTCGATAATTCAGGAGTATAGTCTGACGGGTTGCGCTGGTCGCTAACGGTGGGTAAATACTCGGCAGTAATTGCCATTGCCGCTTGCAACGCATTAGCATCGCGAACAAACGCCAATCCGCTATCATATGGTACGTTCAACCACTTGTGAGCATCTGTCGCCCAAGAATCTGCCTCTTCCATACCAGCCGTGAGGTGCGCCAACGATGGTGCTGCTGCTGCCCAGAGTCCGAATGCGCCGTCTACATGCACCCAGGCTCCTACTTCTTTGGCGCGATCGCAAATCTCTCCAACTGGATCGCACGCGCCTGTGTTCACATTTCCCACTTGGGTACAGATAATCGCAGGACGAGTCAGGGTGGGAATGGCATCCGGACGCATCCGCCCCTGTCCATCAACAGGCACTTTCACCACTCGGCTTCGACCTAATCCCAGCAATCCCAACGCTTTCAACAAGCTTGGGTGTGCTTCCTCGCTGACGGCAACCGTAATCGGTGGCGCACCAAACAACCCGTCTGCTTCTACATTCCAACCCTCTCGTTCGAGTACGGCGTGGCGGGCGGCGGCTAATGCGGTAAAGTTAGCAACGGTTGCTCCCGTAACGAAGGCACCACCACACTCGGCGGGGAGATGCAGTACGTCGAGGAGCCAGCGCAGAGCTACCTGCTCCAGTAAGGCTGTAGCTGGAGTGATGCGATAGAGTCCACAATTTTGATCCCATGCTGCGGCTAACCAGTTGGCTGCTAAGGCAGCAGGCAAAGAACCACCTGTAACAAATCCGAAGAAGCGGGAACCTGCCTGTGCCACTGATGCGGGTGAGCCAATTTTATCGAGTAGTTGCAAGACGAGTTCAGGTTCGACAGGCTCATTAGGGAGGGGTTCATCAAACTGGATGAGATTAGCTCGCGCTTCCTCCGTTGGCGCAACCTTACGAGCGTCTAAGCCTTCAAGATAGCGAATCGCCAATTCAGCCGTTGTTTGCAAGAGTTTTCGCATATCTTCTTCCTTCCCTGCACGGAGCTAAACAATCCCGCATAAGCGAGCATAGCGCTGATGGAATGATTTTTGGATGCAACAAGCTGCCGCCACGCCTCAATAGGAATAAGCTCCTGTACCTAAGAAAGATAATTTTAAACAGGTAGGGCTGAACAGCGTTAAAACAAGTTTGAGGTAGCCTTTTAAAGAGGTTGTTCAGGTCGCGAGAGGGGTTCTTCAGGCAGCGGGATAAACTCGGTTTCATGTGGAACCTGCTCAAACCGTCCGTTCTTCCAGTCCGCTTTCGCTTGCTCAATGCGATCGAGGCGACTAGAAACAAAATTCCACCACTTGTGCCGCTCACCGACAGGTTCACCACCTACCACAATGCAACGAGCGTCAGCTTTCGCACTAATGCTCACAGTCTGCTTAGGTTTCAGTACGATCATTCGTTGTGGCTCCAGCGGTTCGCCATCTATGCTCAGACCGTTTGTAACGCTGTAGACGGCTTGCTCACTATAGTCCGGAGGCAGCGTGAACTGGGTTCCACTCGGCAGTTGGACATCGAGGTAAATCATCGGCGAGAACGTTTGAACGGGTGATGTGCGACCATAGGCCTGCCCTGCAATTAGTGTGATTGAGACACCCCCATCTTGCCAAGCCGGGATGTCAGTTGCTGGGTAGTGACGAAACCAAGGTTCGGTCTCCTCGTGTTCCGAAGGAAGTGCGAGCCACGTCTGGATACCGTGTAGCCGTCTTTCGCGACTCCGAACTGCATTGGGCGTTCGCTCTGAATGAACAATGCCACGACCCGCCGTCATCCAGTTAACGGCTCCAGGATGAATTTCTTGAACAACCTTGAGACTATCGCTATGGAGCAGCACCCCTTCAAACAAGTAAGTCAGTGTTGCTAAATTGATATGCGGATGCGGTCGCACATCCATCCCTTGACCTGGTGCAAAGGTAGCTGGGCCGAGATGGTCGAAAAAGATGAATGGTCCAACCATCTGCCGAGTTGCGTGAGGCAAGATGCGCCTCGCCTCAAATCCACCCAAATCTTTAACTTCGGGTTCAAGAACATCACCAATGCTGTTGGACATAGCGAAGATTACCCCGTGATTCTGACCAAAGCCTGATTAATTTTCTAATCTTAGAGCTATATCAGCTTCTTCCTTTTGATTAGGGATACAGATTGTTGATCGCATCTTCTCTACAGCCTGGAGCTGCTTACCTCATTTTGGCTGTGCCACGCTATTGCTAGGAGTTAGATGGCACAGATAACTTTGGTATTCTCAAATCATTCAAAGCAGTTTTAAAGTGATGACTCAGGTTGTAATTGTCGGGGCAGGACCTGCTGGTGCAACGCTTGCACTGCTTCTCGTCAAACGTGGCATCGCCGTCAAACTGATTGAATCCTCCCGTAACTTCCGGAGAGTTTTTCGCGGGGAGGGGCTGATGCCCAGTGGGCTAGATGCTCTAGAGCAGATGGGATTGTCGTCTGTGCTAGAGAGCATCCCTCATCGACCTTTGGATGCCTGGGAAGTTCTGATTGAGAATCGGTTTTTGTTTCGAGTTGATGAGCCAATCGAACCGGGTGGTAAGCCCTGCACCCTCGTCTCACAGCCAGCTTTCCTAGAAGCAGTAATTGACAAGGCAAATACTTATCCCAACTTTGAGTTTGTGCAGGGTGAGCCTGTGCAAGATTTGCAGTGGAGCGAAGAACGAGTTTCGGGCGTGAAGCTGGGTGACGATCGCTCTATTTCTGCCAATCTAGTCATTGGAGCGGATGGTCGTAATTCCGTCGTTCGGCAACGAGCCAACTTACCTCTAGAGCAACAGTCGGGAAGCTTTGATATTCTTTGGTTTAAATTGGCGGATAGCGATCGCTTGGAATCCGAGAACGTATTTTATTCAATTGTTCGCGATCGCAATGCATTTGGGCTGTTTCGCTCTTCCGAGGGGAATCTTCAGATAGGCTGGGCACTTCATGAAGATGCCCCAATGGGCTGGAAGCAAGCCGATTGGCCTGATATTTTGGCAGAAGCCTCGCCCCCGTGGTTAGCCGAGCATATCCGGACTCATGCGGAAAGTATTGAGCGTCCTGTTCTGTTATCCGTTGTCGTCGGGCGTTGTCCGCGTTGGTATGCACCAGGCTTACTGTTACTGGGCGATGCCGTTCACCCAATGTCACCGATTCGCGCCCAAGGCATCAATATGGCATTGCGGGATGCGATCGTTGCAGCAAATCATCTAGTTCCCCTGTTGCGTGAGGGAGCAACAGATGCGGCAATTGATGCGGTATTACCACAGATTCAAGCTGAGCGAGAGCCGGAGATTATTCGAGCGCAGCAGCTTCAAAGTCAGGAAGCGGCTCAGGCTGAGCTACTACGTAAAAGCGCACTGTTGCGTTGGGCGGTGAGTCAGCTAGCACCCCTGCTGGGCAAGGGCGTGCGCCACTCTTGGTTACAAAGGCAGCGCCAGTTGCGCCAAGGGGTAACGCAGATACAGTTAACGGTGTGAACTAGGGGGTAAACTCCTGTCGTCATGTTTGCAATACAAGTAGAGCCGTTAGAGGTAATAACAAGATGAGGAAAATACTATACATACTCATTGGTCCAAAAGGCTCAGGAAAAACCTATATTGGAAGTCAAGTCAATAAAAATACAGACATAAAGTTCTTAAGAGTAGAGCCGATCTGGCTGAAATTAGCGCCGGGTGAAAATGGTTGGGAAACAGTTGAGAAGGAAATCGATAAGGAGTTTCAGCAGCATAGTAAGGTGATGATTGAAAGTTTAGGGGCAGGAGACGGATTCAATCAGATGCATTCGTCATTAAGAAATAAATACGAAGTCAAGTTAATAAAAGTCTATGCTGATTTAGAAGAGTGTTTGAGAAGAGTGAGAAACAGAGACAATTCAGAACACATACTCGTATCAGATGAGAAAGTAGAAGAATACAATAAGATAGCAGCAACCATTAACCATCAATGGGATGCGGTTATTGATAATAATAGTCCGGCTACTGATGAAGATATTCTTAGGGTCATTGAATCTATATAAGCAGCTTCTAACATTGGCATCAGCGGTGAAGGCATCAGCGGTGAAGGCATCTGTGCCGACGCATCAATCAAGTTGCGCTTCGCTCTTCTCGCTTCGCTATCGCCTAATTTCAGACCCCATAGTATCCCAGCAGGGAATGAGAGCAAGAGGTCTATTGTATCAAGACAGTCCAGCCTTAAACTCATCTATGAGAAAGTCAATAAAGCATTTAATCTTCGCCGACTGAAAGCGTCTTCGACGGTAAACGACCTGAATCGGTATTGGGTCAGGTTCGTATTCTGCAAGGATGACTTTGACCGATTGATTTTGGAGTTCATCAGTAAACGCCCATATGGGGGAGGTGCCAATGCCAATGTTTGCCAACACGGCTTCACGTAGCGCCATCGAGTTATTGACTTGCAGATTTCCACTCACTGTTACTGTCGTGCCTCGAAAATGCCATTCATTACCCGTAGACTGCCTGGTATAAACAATGCAGTTGTGGTGCAAAAGGTCGGCTGGTACTTGTGGCTCACCAAACTTCTCCAAATAGGCTGCCGACGCGACTGCGACAAATCGGTATGTGCCGAGTGGCTGTGAGATTAAGTTGGGATCAACAAACTTGCCAATTCTGATCGCTAGATCGATGCCCTCTCCGACTAAATCGACAAAGTGGTCAGACATCGTTAGGTCAATCTTGATATTTGGATAGCGATCGAGAAATCGTTTCAGGCGAGGGAGTACCTGCATCTGCCCAAACGCAACCGAGCAATTGAGCCGTAATAGTCCAGAAGGGTTCTGCCGTTTTCCCACACTAGATTCGGCTTCGGAGAGTGCTTCGAGAACGGATTGGCAACGCTCATAAAAGCGCATTCCCTCATCGGTCAAACTCACTTGGCGTGTCGATCGCAGCAGTAATTGCACGTCCAGATAGTCTTCCAGTGCAGCAATCTGTTTGCTAATCGTGGGTTGAGTAGTACCCATCTCTCTAGCGACGGCGGAGAAACTGCCTGTTTCCACTGTTCGCACAAAACTCTTGATGCAGGCGATCAGGTCTGACATGGGGATTGATTCTCAAACGGAATAAATCATATTCCATTTTGCAGTCTTCTCAAACCCGAAGGAATGAAACATGATTAATGTTGTGAGCCAAATCAAGTTTCTCACCTGACAACTCTGAGCTAACCAATAGAACAAAAATCATGATTACAGCAACAGACCTGAAAGCCAACTTTGAAGACATCAAGACCCTGGTTTTACAAGGGAAAGCGATGGAAGCCTTTGAGAAATACTATGGAGAGGATGTAGTGATGCAGGAAAATGAAACGCCTGCCACTGTGGGGAAAGCAGCGAATCGCGCTAGAGAACTGGACTTCTTTTCTAAAGTGACTAAATTTCGGGCAGCAGAACTGAAAGCGGTTGCTTATGGCGAAGATGTGATTATTTCTGAGTGGTTTGTCGATTACACTCATTCTGAATGGGGCAAAGTTACGCACGATCAAGTCTCTGTGCAGAGATGGAAAAATGGCAAAGTAATCCACGAGCGTTTCTATTACGCCGCCTAAACTGCCTCAACGATTTTGATGAATCCGACAACTTGCTAACACTCACGAAAACGCTCCGCAGCCTCAATAACCAGTTGGCGGGCTTGCTCCGGTCCAAAGCGACCTTGAGGCTCAAACGTTTTGCCCTTAGCCGCGTTGTACGACACGAAAAAGTGTTCAATCTCGTGGATGAGGTTCTGATTCAGGTCGTCGAGCGTTTTCACGTCATGCTGGTTGCGGGAGTTGGCGGCAACAGCGAGCAAGCGGTCATTGCGTGCGGTTTTCCCCTCCTCGGTTTGAAAAGCGCCAAAGCCGCCAATGAGCCGCGATGGGACAAGGCAGCCGACGAAGGCAGGCTCCTCCATCAATACCAGCACGTCGATAGCGTCGCCGTCGTCGGCTAGAGTCGAGGGCACGAAACCGAAGTCGTATGGGAAAAATGCGCCTGCTGCCAGTACGCCGCCCAACTTGTACAACCCGTACTTCTTGTCCCACTCAAATTTGTTACGGCTGCCCTTGGGCGTGTCAATGATGACGTTGAGCGTTTCGGCATCATCTGAGTCAAACGGAGGCAGGTGGAGAGGGTCGGTTGCCATAGTTTACTAGCACGTATCTATTTCTTGCTAGCGATAGCGAAGCGCAGATCGCACTTATCATATCGCGATCGGTCATCTAGTTTTATGGAGCGTAGGACATAGAGTTCGACTGCATCTGCCCCTTGACCTATCCAAACTTGGATTGCAACTCCATCCGATTTGCTCAAAATTCAGCCTGCCAACCAACCTTAGGATGTAATTCTCGGTCTACTTTACCCTGCGGGGTTTATCTACCAGGCTATGCAAACGCCCCTACCCATCTATTGCAACCATCATTTAGCAGAGAGAGTAGGGACGAATTCATCTAGTCTCAGCGTTAGCAGAGCGAATGTTCGCAGCAGTGGAATCAGCGTTGCCGGAAATTCAGATGCCTGCTGTACGCAATCCTAAATTAACGTGACTTTTCCGGTATCGAGATCGTAACGACCTCCGACAATTTTGAGCTTGTCATCTAGCAATCGTTCCGAAACGATCGTTGAATTTTGTTTTAATTTCTCAATTTGATACCGAACGTTTGCAACTACAGCGTTATCAACCGGATCGCCTGATTCATCTTTTGTCTTAGCGATCGCAGGTTTGATGGCTTTAACAAAAGAATTCATGCTTCCAGGGAGACGTTCCCCCTGGACTGCGGCAGTGACAGCACCACAGCGTTCGTGACCTAAAACCATAATCACAGGAGTGCTGAGGACAGCTACAGCATATTCCAGACTGCCAAGCACCTCCGGTGTCACGATATTTCCGGCAACCCGGATATCAAATAAGTCACCGAGTCCTTCGTCAAACAAAATTTCCGCAGATACCCGCGAATCCGCGCAGGTTAGCAGCGTTGCAAAAGGGTGTTGTGCTTGGGCAATTTCTTTAACCCGTGCCTCTGATTGATCGGGATGTTTAGCCTTGTGTTGCACAAACCGTTGATTGCCCTCCATCAACCGTTTTAGGGCGGCATCAGGGCTGGGAGGCTCAACGGTCGCTGCGATCGCTCGGTTTGCTTGCACGCCCCAGAATGCACTTCCCGCCACAGCCGCCATCAGTGCTATTCCGCCATTTCCCGTTAAATTCAAGAAATTGCGCCGCCCCATCAACCCATTGTTTTGATTCATCGCTATTGAAGAAGTAAAAGTTGCAGAATAAACGATTCAAAGTTCAAAGCCGAAGCTAGACTTTATTTTTGTTTTTTAGTTTCTTCAGATTTCACAGAAGATAGAAACAGTCGCCTTACAACGAAGCAACGCATCTCGTCGAGCGAATTTCCATCGCATCAGAAATGTAACAGCTGCCTCCAAACTTGTTGAGGATTGGTCGAATAATTTCCACAGCACCTTTAAGTTTTTCTGGCGCACAAAATGCGATGACATAGACATTATCCAGCATCGTCATATCTAAATCTTCAGAACCCCCTCTAAGCCCCTGTCCGGCAACATTTCGGATGACTAGGTGCCCGGTTACACCTGATTTTTTTAAACTGTCTAAAATTTTGCCAAGTTCAACTGAATTTGCGATGACTTCTATTCGTTTAACTGAATGCATGATGTTATCTCCAAAGCATCTCAATGCCGTACAGATATACGGGAATTCCGACAATGATGTTGAAAGGAAACGTTACAGCTAGTGCGGTAGAAACGTACAAGCTAGGATTCGCTTCAGGAACCGTTAAACGCATAGCGGCGGGAACAGCAATATAAGAAGCACTTGCACAAAGTACCGCAAATAAGAGCGCGTCCCCCTTGGGCATTCCGATGAATTTTGCAATCAAAATTCCAATGCCTGCATTGAGGATTGGGATTAGTATTGCAAAAGAAATGAGAAAAACGCCCGTTTTTTGCAAGTCCTTAATCCTTCTAGCCGCAACCAACCCCATGTCGAGCAAAAAGAAGGTCAGGATACCGTAGAACAATCCCTGAGTAAAGGGTTCCAAAGTGTGCCAACCGCGTTCTCCAGTTAGGACTCCGATGATCAGGCTACCAACCAGCAGAAATACGGAGCTATTCAGGAAGGCTTCTTGCAACACTTCGGGCCAGGAAAAGTCCCGATCTCCCTGGCTGGGTGTGAATAGATTGACCAGAATCAGCCCGACGATGATAGCCGGAGATTCCATAAGCGCTAGGGCTGCAACCATATAACCATCATAATCAATCCCCAACTCGGTCAAAAAAGCTCCTGCCGTGATAAAAGTTACGGCACTGATGGAGCCATAAGTCGCGGCGATCGCTGCTGCATCGTAGATATCCAGCTTCAGCTTCAGGATAAAAAAGGTATAGATTGGGACGGCACACGCCATCAATACGGCTGCCAGCATGGTGAATATCACTTCCTGGGTTAAGCCGCTTTTAATCAGTTCTACTCCTCCCTTAAAGCCAATGGAAAATAGTAGATAAAGTGACAGTAACTTGGGGAAAGGAGCCGGAATTTCCAGATCCGATTTAACAAAAACTGCCACCATACCTAGAAAGAAGAATAGGATTGGTGGATTTAGGATATTAGAAACGATCAGGCTTGTATCCATATCTACTCCCCATCCTGGATAACCAAGAATTTGAAAAAGGTTTTAATCATGACTGAAGTGACACAGTGGTTCTACGCATCAGATGTTGCGTAGAACCACTGTATGGCAATTGAGCCGCTAAAAAGATATAGGAAATTTTTATACTAAGTATAAATAAAACCTTTCTAACTACCGAAATCAGCCGGGAGATGGGTTTGACAAGAACTGAAGTCGCTACTGCAACAACAGCGCCGATTACGGGCGAATTGTAGTGAGAATGGCAGTACCTCCCCAGGAGATGGAGGCGTTGATGCCATTTCTCGATAACGTCAGTACGGGATAAGGAAAAAGCTAAATCTCTTGCCCAGCAAGGCTTGCAGCCAATTTATCTCATGAGTCAAAAGGAAAAGGAGGGGGATAATGCTGAAAATCTCAAA